>NZ_JXLC01000038.1:0-26623 GCF_001886225.1 Enterococcus silesiacus
TATAACGGTGGTACATGTCGATCGCATTTTGGGCAGGGTAAAAATGTTCCTCATCAAACGCGAACATCTTTTTCTCGCCTGTGATCACTGGAAAACGATCTGGTCCAACAGGTGCTAGATCCACATTCGCTAAACCACGACCGCCTTCGTTATGGCCGCCTTCACATTGATTGGCTGCAGTTGCGCCGCCCCATAAAAAGTCTTTTCTAAATGCCATGTCAAATCATCCTCCAATTTATTAGAATAAAGGGATTCTTGTTATCGAATAACCTTCATTACTTGCTCACCTGGTTCAGACAATGCTTTGGTCAACGTAATAATATCACCAAAATCTGCTGAATTTGTTACAACAACGGGTGTAATTATATTATAGCCTTTTTCAGCAATTTTATCTAAGTCAAATTCAATTAATTTATCACCAATTTTAATATTTTGACCTTTTTCAACAAAATACTCATATCCATCACCATTTAATTGAACCGTATCGATCCCAATATGAATCAATAATTCCACTCCTGAATCACTAGTTAAACCAATTGCATGCTTAGAATCAAAAAGTGCTGTTACAGTTCCTGAAACTGGTGCGTAAACAATGCCTTCAACTGGTTTGACAGCAAAACCTTTCCCTAAAATTTCTTCAGAAAACATCCCATCTTCAACGGCGGATAAAGCGACTATTTCGCCCTTGATCGGTGTAGCAACTTCTGTGATAGAACTTACGTCAGCTGAATGAATCTCTGTACTTTTTTCAGCTGTTGTCTTTATAGTTTCCACCACAGGATCTTTATATAAAATATATGAAATCACAAAAGAAATCACAATACTGATCACAGCTCCGATACAAGCCATATATAAATGCGTCAACGTATCATCACCAATATAACTTGGTAGTGTTAACAAACCTGGAGAGCCACCGGTAAAGTTTTTTACTCGAGTGATTCCCATAAATAAACCACCGATTCCTCCACCGATCATTGCCGCATATAAAGGTGTTTTATATTTCAAGTTAACTCCGTATAGAGCAGGCTCAGTAATCCCAAACAAACCAGTTAAACCAGCAGAAGCCGCTACTTGTTTGATCGAAGAATCTTTACTTTTAACACCAACGGCTAATGAAGCAGCCCCTTGCCCAAGGTTTGATGCTAGCATCCCTGGATAAATTACACTATCGTAACCTGTTGTCATACGATTGTTGATCCCAATCGGCACTAAACCATAATGTGTCCCTGTCGCTACAAACAATGGTGTCAATGCCCCAATAATCGTTGGAACTAACCAAGGACTAAAGTTTTCCAATGCCTTGATTCCGTTTGAGATACCATCACTAATCAAATAGCCAACGGGTCCAATCACCACTAAAGAAACTGTCCCAACAATTGCAATGGTAATCAATGGTTTACTGAAAAACTTGATTGCTTTAGGTGATACTTTATCGGCAATCGGTTCAACATAAGACATAAACCACACAGCTAAAATAATTGGAATAACAGATGATCCATAAGTTACAGCAGAAATTGGTAACCCAAATAAATGGATACCACCTTCTCCAGCTTCTTTGACTGCATTAACCATGCCAACAAAGTTTGGATGCAGTAAGATTCCCCCGACCATCATCGCTAGATACATATTGGTTTTAAATTTTTGTGCAGATGATGCTGCTAGTAAAATCGGTAAAAAGTAAAAGGCAGAATCTGCCATAAAATCAATAATAATATACGTTTGCCCAGTTTTGTCGATTGCATTAAAGACAACCAAAAGCGACAAAACAGCTTTTAACATCCCCGCAGCTGTAATCGCTGGTAAAATCGGTGTAAAAATGCCAGTAATCGTATCGATAATTTTCGAAGCAGTCCCACGGTCATCGTTTTCATTTGATTCGGTTTGTTCTCCATCTAAAGAAGGTACTTCTTTTACAATCTCTTTGTAAACACTGCCCACATCACTACCAATAATTACTTGATATTGACCACCTTTTGAAACAACACCCATCACGCCAGCTGTATTTTTCAGCTCATCTGTTTGTGCCATTTTTTCATCTTTTAAATTGAAACGTAATCTTGTAGCACAGTGAGTCAAACCAGAGATATTCTGTTTGCCACCGATTTTTTCAATGATTGTTTGTGCTAATTCTTGATAATTCATGATTCATCCCCCAAATTTTAAACATTAAATCGTACAGTCTGATAATATAAAAAATACCTAAGAAACCTCTTATTTCAAAGAGATTTTCTTAGGTATAGCCTGCTCTAACGCAGTAACAATCCTTAGTTGTTGGTTATTCTTCTGATATGAATAGTGAGATAGATCATCTCATCTTCTTGTAAATCACGACCAAATTCTTTGCTGATATACTCACGAATCTTCAATGCACAAAGGTATTCTTCTTGATATTTTTCCTTTAACATAAACAAGAAGCCTTCATCTTTGTCTTTATCCAGCTCTATGCCACTAAATAGGCGTTGAACAAAGAATTTCAAGTGGGTAATAAATCGCTCATAATTTAACGTATATTCATCTAAATCAGTTTTATAATGATACTTAACAATATTGATGATTTTTTGAATGACTTTAGTCATTTCAGAAACTTGGCTGACTTGAGATAAATCTAGTTCTGCATTGACAATATGCAATGCAATAAAACCTGCTTCATCTTCAGGCAACACGATATCCAGACGATTGGAAATCATATTCAACGCTTCTTTTCCAATCAAGTATTCATGATTGTAAAAACGTT
Organism: Enterococcus silesiacus; assembly: GCF_001886225.1. NCBI lineage: Bacteria > Bacillati > Bacillota > Bacilli > Lactobacillales > Enterococcaceae > Enterococcus > Enterococcus silesiacus. The sequence goes on from NZ_JXLC01000038.1 coordinate 2,735, forward strand.
TGATTTCCCACAGAAGTGCATTTCTAACAGGTAACCCATTATTATGACGCTCGATCGCATAATCAATATGATCGGTCAATGTAAGGTAGATATTTTCGTTTAACTTTTTCCCTAAAGAAACTTTAGCAAAACCAATAATTTCATTTGCAACCTGGAGATGTTCTAAACGAACATTTGATAGTAATTGGGTGAGCTTATTGGTGCTTAAATCGGCATTACTTGTATAAACTTTTTCGATGAGGCTATCATCAATAAGATCACCGACATTTTTTTTAAAGCCAATCCCTTTACCCATCACTAGCACTTCATGACCGTCAGCATTCAGAGACTTTACAATATTATTATTGATTACTTTTTTTACTTCCATAGTATCTCCTCAATGAGATTAGATCAGCTAGCTAATAAAATGTTAATAAAAGAAATAAAGTATAGCCTGAAAATTCAGTAACAATCTTAATTTCTCTTGTTATTAAAACATGAAAGTAAAGCGTTGTCAACAAAGGAAAAACAGTCTTGGACTAAGATAAACTTACTCAAGCTTAATTTTTACTCGTCGACAAACAACGAGACAGAACCTATTGGTCTATCTCGTTGTTTTTATTACCTTCTATTAGATTTTAGGCCATTCTGCTTAGTACAAGTATTTGTGTCTGAGTATTTCTAACTTAGTATCATCAACATCTAAAACGGCTTTCAAATACTGTTGGATCGTGCCATAACTTTCTTCAATAATATTATACGCGCCATCCAAATAATCTTTTCTCGTTTGTTGTAATGAGGCTAAAAAAGCTAGGACATCTTCATCGTTAGTATATTTTTTATAGATCGCCATTCTTTTCGCATTTCTAGGGGCATTCATTTGATCTGTTAATAAATAATCTTGATAAATTTGCTCTTTATCAACACCTAAAGCGCCTAAATATAGAGCTGCCGCCCAGCCTGTGCGGTCCTTGCCGCCTTGACAGTGAAAAATAAGCGGTGTTACTTCTTCTTGTAACAGCATTTCAAAGAATTGTTTGTATGCTTTGACGGCATTTTGGCCTACTACTAATTGCTCCATCTGTTTGATCATTGCATTACGATTTTTATTTAATTGAGCTCGTCCTTCTTCTGTCTGAACCATTATTTCTAGCTGAGCGATTTTCTCTTCATCTTTTTTTGAAACAGATTGTGTACTTGCTTGCTGAGCAACATCAGCATGAGGATTAAAATTAAAGGTTTCACTATCCGAAATGGGTTTATTTGGATCTTTCATTATTTCTTCTGGTGAACGAAAATCAATGATTCGCTTAACCTTCATTCGTTCAATATACGCTCGTCCTTGTTCATCTAACTGGTGCAGAGCATCTGAGCGAAATACTTTCCCCCAACTTGTCATACGGCCATCATTTGTTGCATAGCCCCCCATATCACGACAATTATATAAATTTGCCAAAGGTAAGCGACGTTCCGCTCCGATAAAAGTATCTGAAGCTGTTTTTAAGTGAAAGTAAAAACGTTCTTTACTATTTGGATCAGCAAAACTTTGCCAACCTTTTTTAGTACATTCAAGATAGTTGACCGTTTCTAATTTAGAACTGTCTGTTCCATAAAATACTTTTACAGGTAGCTCTGCCGTATCAGGAATTTTAACGGCTAACGTTCCATTTTCTCTCTTGACTTGAAGTGCTTGCATCATTTCACGCTCCTATTGATTTTCAAGATTTGCTTTTTCTTCTGCGACACCTTGACTATCCAATTTTTTCATAAATGGTAGATACAATAATAATACCACAACAAATTGAATCAGTTGAACCACTAATCCTTGCCAACCAGCGGCCATAAAGCCAGATAAAAACGTTGGTAGATTTTTAGGTACATTAACACTAATTACAGGGAGAAATCCAATAATTGTCGCAATATAAGCAATCCCCACACAAATGGCAGCTGAAAGAGTCAACGGAATAAAAATAACAGCATTCATAATCATTGGTATCCCAAATTTCATTGGTTCAGTGATTCCAAAAATACTTGGCACTAACGAAATTTTTCCAATTGATTTGAATTTTTCACTACGGCTCATCCACACTAGAATAACGGCTAAAGCCAATGCTCTAGGTCCTTTGAAGGCATCCAAGAAAAATGAATTGATAATATTCGTCGCTACTTCTCCAGCAGCTACTGCTTCCATGTTTGCATAGGCTTGTGTTGTAAACAAAACAGCAATAACAGATCCCACAACCATGCTTCCATGGATCCCAAAGAACCATAATAATTCTGATAAAAACATAATGAACAACGCTGACCAAATCGAACCTCCTAAAGATTCAAGCGGTGTTTGAAGATTTGTATAGATAAAATCATGGACATTCCCAAATTTAGTTTCAGCAAATCCGGTACTAATCATAATCATGATAATAAAAATAATAGCAGCAGGAACGATTGCTTCAAAAGTTTTAGCAATAGCCGTTGGGACACTCTCTGGCATTCTAAACGTAATACGTTTTTCCACCATTTTAGCGAAAACCCAAGTGACAACTAAAGCCACAATCATCCCAACAAAGATTCCTTTTGAACCTAGATAGGTCAATTCAAAAGCCATAGCTGGTTTTTCCTTGCCAATATCAAAAGCTGTTATTGGTGTCAAAACAAAGAAAGACGCTAATGAGAGAATGATAGAAGAAATGATATCCCCTTTTTTCTCCCTTGCCATTGCACTTGAAATACCAATAATCACATAAATCGTAATAAGGTTACTTGAAATTGAAGTCCCTAAAGAACAAGCCTTCACAACAATTTCAGGTAAGCCAGGAATCATTCCGATAATCGTTGTTAAACTCCCTACGATCGTGATCGGTAAGGTCATCATCATCCCATTGGCAATACTCTTAACAAACGTATTATTTGAAAACTTATTGACAAATACATTCAACCCATTAGTAAATGAACTTTTTTTCGTTTCAGACATTTGTACTCCTCCTTTTAACGCTCCTTATTTTGCAGCAATAACTTCTTGTGCTTTTTTAAAGACTTTTTCTCCATTCATCATGCCGTAATCCATCATTTCAATCACTAAAACTGGAATATCTGGATACTCTTTTTTTACGTCATCTTGTTGATAGCCAACTTGTGGTCCTAATAAAATAATATCTGACCCAGTCACTCTTTCTTCCAATTCACTGAGCCCACATGCTGAGATATCTGCTTCGATCCCTTGTGAGCTGGCATATTCCTCCATTTTTTTAACTAACATTCCTGTTGACATCCCGCCGGCACATGCTAATGTAATTTTCATCCTAATCACCTTTTCTTTCTTGTTTTTTATGCGTTTCCTTTAATTAAGTTACGTAGTTCTTGCAGCTCTTCGTGTAAATCAATAAATTCTTTTGTAAAATCTGTTGCGGTAATTGCCGCCATCATATGATCTTGTGCATGGGTCAAAAACATTGTTGCTGGTTCATCTGGATTACTTGCAAATTTCTGTAGTATATCCGTATGTTGCTGGTGGGCAATCTTTAAATTTCCTTTACTCTCCTCTAATCCTTTTTTAGCACTTGCAATATCTCCAGCTTTAGCTTCTTTGATTGCATTCATAGCAAGTGACTTTGCATTCCCAGCATAAACAATGATCTGCATCACATCTGTCTCTGAAATCATTTGATTTTCTCCCTTCAAACACTAATTATGTTGTCATAGTTATATAAGCAATAAGCGTGCCAAACAATTAGAAGGCTGATAGGATCACATTTCACCACAATGTGTTTCGTCTTCACGGCAAATAAAACACATTTCTTCCAAGCAGTAAAACACATTATTGAAAATAAAACACATGACTTTGACTATTTCACTATGCAACATTATACTTAGTCCATAGAACACAAAACACACTATCCATCAAAGGTCGGGAGAATAATGAAAAGAATTGATAAAGTTGCAAAATTACTCAGCCAATATTCTGAAAAACAACCTATCACTGCCAGCGAACTTGCTAAGCAATTGAATGTCACTCGAGCAAATATCAGTAGTGACTTAAATCAGTTGGTTAAACTAGGGAAAGCCGAAAAAAATGGCACCAAGCCCGTTTATTTCTACTCCACTGCTCCAAAAGAACAAACCAGCGGAAATATTCTGGATGAATTTATAAAAAAAAGCCCCAGTCTTTTTCACTGCGGTGAACAAGCGAAAGCCGCTGTTTTATATCCGCCAAATGGCATGCATATCTTATTAACTGGAGAAACTGGTGTTGGGAAAAGTATGTTTGCTGAATTGATTTATACGTATGCAAAATCACAGCACAAAGTGAAAGCGGATTCTAATTTTATTACCTTTAACTGCGCAGATTACGCAAATAATCCGCAATTACTGGTAGGTTCTATTTTCGGCATTCAAAAAGGTGCTTATACTGGCGCAGACAATGATCGAGTAGGCTTGTTGGAAAATGCCAATGGCGGTATCCTTTTCCTTGATGAAATCCATCGCCTGCCACCTGAAGGTCAAGAAATGCTGTTTACTTTTATTGATCGAGGCATTTACCGCAGACTTGGTGAGACTAGCAGTGAACGGCACGCTCAGGTACTACTCGTTTGTGCAACGACGGAAGATACCTCATCAGCTTTACTACAAACATTTATTCGTCGAATTCCAATGAGAATCGAAATTCCTAATTTAACCGATCGCGGGCTAGAAGAACGCCTAAGCTTGATTTCAACTTTTTTCCAAACAGAAACGAAGAAATTAGGTACACCGATCGAAGTTTCGACTAATACGATTCGAGCATTGCTAGGATATCATTGCCCTAATAACGTAGGACAGTTAAAAGCAGACATTCAACTGCTTTGCGCAAAGTCGTACTCGCAATTTATTGCCAGACAGGAAGAAACCATTAAAATTGGTAGCTATGAGTTGCCTCATTATATTCGGGAAGGTCTCTATAATAACGAAGACCGCAACAAAATCTGGCTTCTTCTACCGAATATGAATGCTCGCTTCTTCCTGTTCACCGAAGAAGAGACTACGCTTTTTTTACCAAACGATGTAAAAGGAACAGACATCTATCAAATCATCGAACAAAAAATGAGTGATATGGAGCGGATCGGTCTTGATATTTCCCAAACTTCTGAAATAATTGATACAACAATTACGAATTATTATCATTCATATAATACTGATTCGGCTGTTGATCTAACGAATTTAGAACAGATTGTCGGTTCGGAAATCGTTGCAACGGCTAATAAAGTCTGTGAAAAAGCGTCCCGTTTATTAACTGTTTATCTATCTGATAATGTCCGTTACGGACTAGCACTACATTTATACAATACGATCCAACGGGTAAAAAGAGGGCAAACGATCATTAACCCACGAATCAATGAAATAAAACAAGAGCATCCTCACCTTTTTGAAACGGCTGAACACTGCCTTTCCGTGATCGAAGCAGATTTTAGTGTGCAACTGCCTGAGGATGAAGCCGGCTTTCTTGCCCTCTTTTTTACAGCAGATGAAAATAAAAGCAAGAAAAGCGCCACAGTCGAAGTTATCGTTGTTGCTCATGGTGAGTCAACCGCTACCAGTATGGCAAATGTTGTTAACAAACTTTTGGGCGAACAAATCGCGGTAGGTTTTGACATGAGCCTAGAAGAAAAACCACTCATAACGTTGACTAATATCCATAATTATCTTTCCGCTAAAGATCAGCAAAAAGATGTTCTTCTGCTAGTAGATATGGGTTCTTTAATCAATTTTAGTGATGAATTGGAAAAAAAATTAAAGATTCACATCCGTTGTATTGAGCTCGTCAGTACACTTCATGTTTTAGAAGCTAGCAGAAAAGCTTCATTAGGTCATGGACTAAATGAAGTATTTGAGTCTACAAAGAATATCAGAGGTCTTTCTAGTTATCAGAAAAATAACGAGGAACCAAAAAGCTTAAAATTATACATTCTCACCTTATGCACCACAGGTGAAGGTTCCGCTCAATTAATCAAAAAAATGTTAAGCAGTCGTTTAAATTTGCGAGGTGAGGCATGTGAAATCGTCTCCTTGCAAATTACTGATCAAAAGTTATTAGAACAAACAATGGCAAATTTAAAGCAAACAGGAAAAATCATCTGCACGATCGGTACTTTTCAGTTTCCTTTCTCTGCGCCACATTTTTCGATCACTGACGCATTAGATGAAACAAAGACAGAAAAAATCCAATCACTTATTGATTACGAAATTGCTTTTGAAGGTATGCGGACAAATATTGCAAACATGTTAGTGTATAAAGAGGGAGAACAATTGATTACCTCGATTCGTGAATGGGTAGAAACGATGGCCGCAGAAATCAATCCTACTGTTTCTTATGAAATAAAAGTCGGCTTGGCTTGTCATGTTGTTTGCATGATTGATCGCTTGAAACAAGGAAAAAATGTTAGCAGTTTCCCAAAAACTTCAGCCTTTCAAGTGAAATATACAACTGAAATCGATCGTGTTCAAAAAAACTGTCAATTTTTAGAAACGTACTATGCCGTAACCATACCAAAAGATGAGGTTTTTTATATTACGGCCTTTTTCATGAATGAATCACTTATGTAAAAAAATGATTGGGACATAACTCTTTGAGTCACATCCCAATCACATGATATCCTTATAAGCTGAGGGAGCAAAAACGGCTCCCTCCTATTTCTAAAAGCTAAACACTTTTGTACCAACTTTTTGATTCATCTAAGCTTCCTCGTATTCTTCTTTTGTCGCAAAATACTGATTGTGGATTATCACAAAAGCTAAGCCAATCAATACCATAAATGCTGCAAAATAAAAAGTGATACTAGAGTTCCAAATTTCTGCTAGTTTTCCTGCCACGAAAGGTGCAATTGCTCCACCGAAGAAACGGATAAAACTATAAGAAGACGATGCTACACTTCTTTCAATATCTGGTATTTCCATCGCAATCGTGGTTAAGAGTGTATTGATCAGCCCTTGAAATAGCCCAGCCATGATCACACCTACAGCGACTAATTCTGGTGTTTTTGCGTTAAATCCAATAAAGCTCAAACAAGCCAAGAAAAAGAATAGCGCCAGTAAAATAGTTCGGTACGTATTGATTCGTTTTTCTAAGATTGGTGCAATAAATACTGAAGCCACAGCTAATAATGCGCCCCAACCAAAAAAAACAAATCCAACTTGCATTTCCGTAAATCCTTCAAGTAAAAATGGTGCGTAAGCCAATAATGTAAAAAAGCCAAAGTTATAAAGTAATGCGATGATTCCAATTGAACGTAATTTATGATTGCTCAAAGCTTTGATTCCAGCAAATAAAGCAATTTTTTTCTTAGGTTTAGCAATCGGTGTCAACAGAAAAGCAATGGCGAAGGTTGCAATCAGCATCAATGTGGCTACACCAAAAAACGGCATCCGCCAAGACATGCTACCTAACACACCACCAAGTAAAGGACCAATGGCCATACCTAACCCCATAGATGCTTCATACATAATAATCGCTTTCTCTGTTTGTCCAGCTAAAACACCCACAATAGCTGATAAAGCTGTTGAGATAAATAAAGCATTACCTAATCCCCAACCTGCTCGTAAATAGATCAGCCCTTCAATCGTTTCTGAAAAACCAGCTAAACATGAAAATCCAATAATAATAACTAATCCATAAATCAAAGTTTTTTTCGCGCCGATTCGACTAGAAATAAAACCGGTAAATAACATCATGACACCCGTTACTAGCATATAGCTTGTAAATAACAGCGTCGTTTGCGCAGGTGTCGCATCCAACTGCTTTGCGATCGTTTTTAAAATGGGGTCAACTAACCCAATTCCCATAAATGCGATCATACAAGTAAAGGCCACCGCATAGGCTGAGCGTAAGCCACTCTTCTCCACTTTGACTACTTCTAAATGTTCTTCTAAATAGTTTGATTCTTCCACTTTATTACCTTCTCTCTGTATAAAAAAATACTACAAAAATAAATACATGTCAATATTTACATGTATTTATTTATAATATTTTCATTTATTTTATGATATAATAAAAAATAAGCGGATTCAAAAAGAGAAGGAGAATCGTCGGGATGAATACTCTTAGTTATATTTTGCTTTGTATGTTAGTTAGAAAACCCTGTACTGGCTATGAGCTGAAGCAATATCTTGCGCTTTTTTGGGAAGCTCATCATAGTCAGATCTACACTTCCTTAGGGAAACTGTTAAAAGAAGAATATGTTTCAGTTGAAAATGACGAAAAACATTCACAGAAAAAAATCTATCATTTAACTAAAAAGGGCGAAAATATCGTCAATACTTGGATTCAAGAAGAAACGAAAGAACCTTCACAAAAAGATGAATTTCTTGCAAAGATTTATGTTGCATCGATTCTAGATAAAGATACTGTAAAGGGACTACTTTTCGAAAGAAAACAGCATCAATTAAAACTATTGAAACAAAATCAAACTAAACAAGCTCAAATTGATCAATTATCAGATCCAGAAGAACAACAAAAAAACTTTGGACGATTTCTTGTTATCCAAAGAAAAATACGTATATGTGAAGAAGAACTGCGCTGGTGTCAATGGGCTGAAGAACAAGTTGAACAGTTATTTTCAAGTAAATAGAAACAAAACTAAGAGGATGGAAAATTCCATATCATCCTCTTAGTTTTGTGTTGTAAACTATCGTTTTCTAGAATAAATATTTACGATTTTATGAACTTCATTTTTTTCCAAAATAATATCACTTTGGCTTTTTTCTGGTAAAATATTTTCATAATAGTTGATCAAATTGACTTCATTCCAATTATGATCCATGACCTTTTTAAGCCTATTTTCGGGATATTTTTCATATTTTTTCAAAATTGAATCGGGTTTTGCTAATGAAATATTTTTGATGAAACGACGACGGTACCATTTTCCTATATTTTCAATTTTAGCATCTAAAAATAATGATAAATCGATCCAGTTTGAATACTCTTTTGATTTAAACCCAATTCCTTCAATGATATAAATATCTGCCGCTTCAATAAACTGATACTCTTCCACTATATTATATGCAGCATGAGAATATTGAGGAACAATAATTGGGACATCCCCCATTGCTATTTGCTTTAAGACACTTCTTATTTTTGCTTGTTGATACGTTACTGGAAATCCCTTTTTATCCATCAAATTTCTTTCAGCCAGCTCTTTATTTGAAAGTAGAAAACTATCTGTATGAATAACCTGTACTGATTTGTGTTTCTCTAAAAAATAGGCTTTTAACTGCTCTGTGAAGGTTGTTTTTCCAGCCGCAACGCTTCCATTTACGGAAATAATCTTGACTTTCTTATCATTTGTTGTTTCAACTAAATGATCCAGTCTAGCAGTAAATGCATCGATCGAAATTGACTCAAATGCTGCTTCACTATTCATTTTAGTTTTATTTACACACGTCAAAATAGCTCACCCCAACCTACTATACAATTCCGAAGAGCGTTAAAATTCCAGCAAATAATGACATCCCTGTCTCTAATACAACTGTTAACATAAAATAATTCTTATACGCTTGTTTATGTGTCAATCTAGTTATGTTTAATGTGTTAAAGATGGCCCCGCTGTGCGGTAAAGAATCCAAGCCATTTGAAGACATGACACCTACACGATGAATCACTTGCGGAGATAATCCTAAGTCCGTAAAATGATCCCCTAACGTTGAAAACGCGATCGATGCTCCGCCACTGGATGAACCAGTTACAGCTGAAATCACATTAAACGATAGTACTAATTGTAAAATTGCGGGTCCTGGAATACTATCTAGACTATTAATGACTAGCTGATACCCTGGTACAGAAGCAACCACACTACCAAATCCTACCGCCGCACAAATAGAAACAATTGCGGACATAGCATTCTCTCCACCCATTTTAAATACTTCAGCTAAATTCGGAAACAACTCTTTATAAAACAATACAATCTTAACGAAGCAAGCAGCCGTCAACGCTATTACAGCAGAAGCACTAAAGACATTCAACACAAGAATCAACACAATCGATGGGATCAAACACTTTACTAAAGGCTGTTCAGCAAATGTAACTTTTTCAAGTGCCGCTTCTTTTATTTTTTGACCAGTAGGATAGAATCCTTCCTGATTTTTAGTGTTTTTCTTCGTTTCCAACAGAATGTATAGTGAACCTAACAGGAATGTAACTACAGCACAAATCATTCCTAAAAGGGGCGCTGCCATTGTATTTGTACCTAAATAATTCGTCGGAATTATATTAATGATCGCAGGATTTCCAGGTACCATCGTACTTGTAAAAGAAGATGATCCTAACACACCGCAAGTATACATCTTCCAAGGAACATCAAACTCCTCGAATAACTCTTTCGCAATTTCGACAACTGTAAAAACAACAACAAAAAGACTGACACCACCTAAAGTTAAAACCATATTGATGATGACCAAAGACATCACGACAAGAAATTTATGGTTCTTTTCATTGCTTTTTTTCCTAATTAAACGTGAGGTTTTATATGCGATCGATTGAGCAGCTCCTGTTTTCCCCATCATTCTGCCAAAAATCGAGCTCAGTAGAAAAATGAAAAAATAATTACTAATATACTCTGAGAAAGAATCCATGTAAGTCCCCAATAATGCATCTAGCACATTCATACCAGAAAAAAGCAATACAATCACGGAAGCTACACTTCCTATTACAAAAATCGGATAGCCTCGAAAGGCTAAAAATATCAACGTACAAACCCCCAGCAGAATTCCAGCCAAACTGATTAATTCAACACTCATTTCACTTCCTCCAACTTAAATTGTTTGCTTTTACATTAGACCCAGCAAATGCCAAAATGGAATACTGGCCAAAATAGCGATCATTTCAACCCCTAGAACGACAAAGTTAAACTTACTTACATAATTCCAGCCAATCGTGTCATCACCATTTGCCGCAGCAAATGCACCAACAGTTGTTGGACTTTGATATTTAAAGAAAAATTGATGGCAAAACGTGTAAATTACAATCGAGCCAATCCAAGGATTGATCCCAGCTGCAAGACACAATGGAATCACAATAATATTCAACAACGTCATTGTTGCAGTAACGCTTGCAATAACGATTCTTGTCAAAATAGTGATCACTGCAATCGTCATGATAAACAACAACTTGTTTGAGGTTACACCACTCATGATCGGTTCAAGAATGCTGCCAATCCATTTATCTACGCCTACCTTACTAAGCACAGAAGCCAAGCTAACTGCCCCACCTACGAATGTTAAAAAAGACCAATTGATCTTCGTATTAAAATCTTGAGGCGTTACGATTCCCGTTGCTAAAAGGACCGAAAATCCCATGACTGATGTGACTGACGCACTGATTCCAAGTGTTCTTTCCAACATCCAGAAAACTAAACAAACTAAAATAACAGCTAACACAGATTTTTCTTGTTTATTGATTGGCCCCATTTCTTTTAGCATCATTGCAATATCCGTTTTATCAAGTTTTTGTGATTCCTTTGGTTTATATAACAGATTGATTGCGACAAACCCAAGTACATACATTACAATTCCCCATACAAGCATGGAAATAATCCATTTTGGATACGTAAACTCTGCACTGATTTCTTTTGGCAAAAAACTTAGTGTGACATAGCCTAAAAATGAACTACTGATAAAAAATGGCGCCATTTGATTGAAAGCAAAATACATGGCACTCCAGATTCCAAACATCCCTTTAGACTTTTTTTCATACCCTAGCTTTTCACCAATTGAAATCGTCATTGGGGCTAGTATTGCAACTTTCGCTGATGTAGAAGGAATCAATGGACCAACAAAAATACTTGAGATAAACATCGCCAAGGTTTGACCAAAAAAGGTTGGCGGCATTATTTTCATGCAGTATAAAGATAGTCGAGTGATCAATCCGCTTTTCACAATACCGCACCCTAAACCTAACGCTCCCAGTAACAACCAATAAGTTGTTCCAGAAAAAGCACTAAAAGCAATTTCAAAGGGTACGACTTTAAAGATCACAAAAGCACAGCACATGATCATCACGACAATAAAATCATTCATCGTATTCAAAATCCAATTTAAAACAGCCCAGATCAAAATCGCCAAAGCCAGCATCCCATTTTTATCCAAACCATCTGGAATCGGAAGATTAGCAATAATTAGCGCTGCGATAATCGAAATAAGTTCAAAAATAATTTTCTTTATTGTCTTTTTATCAAACATTCTTCAAACTTCTCCTTTATTATTATTTAGCAAAAAGGATCTGGAATCTCACTTCTTTCTCGTTTTATTCCAGATCCAAAATCAGTGTCTTTATACTGATTTAGTCACACATTTCCAATACTGCTGCAGCACCCATACCGCCGCCAATACACATTGTTACCAAACCGTATTTGCCCTGTATTCTTTCCAATTGATTCAACGCTTTACTGACAAGAATACTGCCCGTTGCACCTAACGGATGGCCTAAAGCTATGGCTCCACCATTTGGATTTACTTTTTCCTTATCAAAATTCAATTCTTTTATACAAGGCAATGCTTGTGCTGCAAAAGCTTCATTCAATTCGATAACATCCATTTCGTCAACAGTTAAACCAGTTTGTTTCAAAACTCTAGGTACCGCATAAATAGGTCCGATCCCCATCAATGATGGATCAACACCTGCTACAGAAAATCCTTTAAAAACAGCGATCGGTTTGATGCCAAGATTTCCAGCTTTTTCTCTAGTCATCAATACGACAAAGGACGCACCATTGCTTGTTTGTGAAGCAGTTCCTGCGGTAACTTTGCCATCTTCTTTAAACACAGTGGGTAATTTTCCAAGACTTTCCATACTGCTATTTTTGCGTATGCCTTGATCTTGATCAAAAATGATTGGCTGACCTGCTTCATCGATTCCAGAAACTGGTATAATTTCCTTATTGAAAACACCTGATTCTTGTGCAACAGTAGCTTTTAAGTGACTTTCAACCGCAAAGGCATCCATCGCTTCTCTTGAAATATTATATTTTTCTGCTACGTTTTCAGCAGTAAGTCCCATTGGCATATAGGCACCTTTTTCATGTTCTGCGACCCATGGATTCCATGTTTTTGGATCACTCCCCATCGGAATAGCAGACATTGATTCTACCCCTCCTGCAACGATTACTTCCGCTTGACCAACAGCAATTGCATTGGCACCAATAGAAATTGTTTGCAGTCCGGAGGAACAAAAACGATTTACCGTTTGCCCAGCAACACTCCACGGTAAACCAGCTCTTAGGCCGATGATACGAGCAACATTGTACCCTTGAACATATTCTGGTTTAGCGCAACCCACAATCAAATCATCAATCGCTTCGGTTTCTAACTCAGGTATTTTTGCCAAAACACCCTTTAATACTTCACCAGCAAAATCAACTGGATTCGCCTCTCTGAGCGCTCCTTTTTTCCCAGTTTTGCTAATAGCGCTTCTTCCATATGCCACGATTACTACATCTCTAACATTTTTACTCATAAGATATCTCCTTCGTCATTTTGCCCTGTGATTATTTTTTAGGATACTCATACCAGCCTTTGCCAGTCTTTCTGCCCCATTCATTTGCTTCATATTTCTTTTTAAGAAGATCAAAGCCCGCTCGCTTTTCTCCCGTTTCATCGTACACTCGTTTTAAATTGAAATAGCTTAGATCGACACCTGTCAAATCCATTAATTTGAAAGGTCCCATCGGATAATTCAAGCCTTTTTCTGCTGCAATATCGATTTCTTCTGGCGTTGCGACTCCTTCTTCTACTAAATAAAGTGCTTCATTAGCGACTGCCCGTAGGATACGATTAGCGATAAAGCCTTCTATTTCCTTTTTAACCCAAACTGGATCTTTCCCTGTTTTCCTGGAAAAATCGAGGAGAAATTGTACTGTTTCATCACTTGTCTGAGGTCCTTGCACAACTTCTGTCAGCTTCATGACTAACGCAGGGTTAAAGAAATGTAAATTAGCTAATCGGGTAGGATTATCAACACAGTCTTCAAACATAGAGGAATATAAAAAGCTGGAATTGGTTGCAATGATGGTATCTTTTCTAACAAGTTTGTTTAAATTAGTAAAAAATTCTTGCTTGATTTCTTTATTTTCGATAATTGCTTCAATAACTAAATCTGCATCGGTTACTGCTTCCTCGATTGAATTTGCAATATGAAAATGTTGTTTTGTTGTTGCTACTTGTTCTGCAGTTAATTTTCCTTTGTTGATTCGACCTTCTAAATAGGTTTCCTCCCATTCCTTGATAACGGGTAAAATCTCTGGGTTTGCATCAGCAACATAGGTATCAACACCATATATTGCTGTATTTAAGGCGATTTGACGCCCCATCAAGCCACCACCGATGACAGCTACTTTTTTCAGATCATTGATTTTCATTTTACTTCCTCCATATTATTTATTATTTTCCAGTAAAATTCGGTTTTCTCTTTTCTAAAAAAGCATAAACCGCTTCTTGGTGGTCTTTTGTTTTGCCACATTCCACCATATATTGCGCTTCTCTTTCGTTGAACTGTTCTAAATCAGAGAAGAAAAATTCGTAATTCAAGGCTTTTTGTTTAGCGATCGCCTGTGTCGGTTTTTGCAGTAACTTTTCAATTAATTCAGTTGTTGTTGTATCAAGCTCGCCTTCTTTTCCAAGTTTAGTGGTCAACCCCAAAGCATGTGCTTCTTGGGCTTTGACTGGTTCTGCAAGTACTAACATTTCAGTGGTTTTTGCTGTTCCTACCATTCGATTCAAAAAATAAATCCCACCTGTATCACCGCTAAAACCCATATTAATAAAGGCCATCGCCAATTTACTTTTTTCATCCATCACTCTAAAATCACAAGCTAACGCTAATGAACAACCGGCACCTGCTGCCACTCCATTGATTTTGGCAACAACAGGCTTTGGACACAATTTTACAGCTCGAGTCATCGCACCGGCTGCAATCACTCCTTCTGGCGGTAAAAATTCTTCTGTTTCAATTAACGTCTTAAAGCGATTGACATCTCCACCTGCTGAAAAATTTTTTCCGCTTCCTGTAATCACGACTGCACGAACCTCTGCATCTTTTCCTGAAAGCTCTAAGGCTATTTTGACCTCTGAATACGTTTTGAGCGAAAAAGCATTACTAACATCTGGACGATTGATTGTAATTGTTGCTACGTTATTTTTCACTTCATAGATAATCGTTTCATACATATACATTCCTCCTGTTTTAACAGCTGAAAGAGCTTAAGTAGCTGATTATTTATTTTTAAAATCTGCTTGACGCTTCTCAAAGAATGCTGCAATTCCTTCTTTTTTATCTTCACTAGACATTAAAATAGCAAACGATTGGTTTTCAAGTGCAAGCCCACTGTTTTCGTCGATTGATAAAGCCTGCCGCACACATTTTTTTGCATAGCTGATAGCCAAGGGAGCTTTTTTATTAATCGTATCTGCTAGCTCATTGGCCTCTTTTAGCAGTTGGCCCAAGGGAACACATTTCATTGCTAAACCATAATTGACTGCCTGTTCCCCAGTTAAAATGCGCCCTCCAAGAATCATTTCATTGGCCACACCGATTCCGACGATTCTTGGAAGTCGCTGTGTGCCACCCGCGCCTGGAATCAACCCCAAACCCGTTTCCGGTAAACCAAAGCGAGCATTTTCAGAGGCAAGGCGTAAATCACATGCTAAACTTAATTCACAGCCTCCACCAAATGCATAACCATTGACCGCTGCAATAAATACTTTGGAGCTATTGGTAATTGCTTTTAACGCACTCATTGAGTTTGAATTTACTGCAGAAACACTATTTAGCTCTGAGACTGACTTTAAATCAGCTCCAGCAACAAAAGCTTTCTCACCCGCTCCTGTAATAATGACTGTTTTGACGCTTGCTTCTTGATCGACCCAAGTTACAAACTCTAATATTTCCTTCCAACATGCTTGATTTAAAGCATTTCGAACTTCTGGACGATTAATTGTCAACACTGCTGTTGCACCTGTGACTTCGCATATAAAATGATCAAATGTTGGCATATTTACTCTCCTTTTTCAATAGAATCTTAAACGGTTCCATCTTGCTTATTTGATGGCTTTTTTCTCTACCAATTCAGCAAATTCTGCTTCTGAATAGCCTAATTTTTGTAAAATTTCTAGTGAGTCTCTTCCAACTTTTCCAGAAGGAATGTACTTAGTTACCTCATATTCTGAAAACTGAATTGGTACCGTTGGTAAAATTGCTGTATTATTATTTGGAAAGGTAACTTCTGTTAAGAAATTATTTTCCCAAGCTTGAGGATCTTTAGTAACCTCACTCATATGAGCTAATTTTTCGTAAACGATATCCGCTTGATCAAACAATTGACACCACTCTTCACGATCTTTTTTCAAGAAGGCATGATTGATAATTTTAATGAATTCATCCATATTTTCCCGAACCGCCAGAATCGTATTAAAGCGCTCATCATTAAGATACTCACTAAAGCCAAGCATCGTAACCATTTTCTCCCAGCTGTTATTGTAATCAAGAACGGTAATAATCACGTATTCTTCATCCTTGCATTTATAAATATGAGAAAAAGGATTTACTGGTTGATTTTTATCTTTAGGGTAAACGTTTCCATATTTCTCCTGCGTAGAAACAATTCCGGTTGAATTGTACCAAATTGCACTTGAATATAATGAACTAGTTAAAAAGGTTCCTTTACCTGACTGGGTTCTTGCATACAATGCAGCTAAGATTCCAGAGCAGATATTCGCACTAACAGTAGCATCTCCGAAACCACCTGGCGGTTTGATTGGATAGTCCCCTTTACTGACCCAATCACTCATAGCACCAGATCTTGCCCAATAAGCAGCCATATCGAATCCTGGTCGATTTCTATCTGGTCCTTCATACCCAAAGCCAGTAAAATGACAATAAATAATTTGCGGATTTAATGGTTTGACCGCCTCATAATCTAACTTCATTTTCTTCAATGAATTTAAGCGAACATTACTGATAAATATATCTGCTTCACGAATTAGTTTTTTCATTATTTCCATTCCATCTGGATTTTTTAAATCAATTGCGATAAATTCTTTATTCGCATTTTGAACAGTAAAAATGGGATTCTCATCATCCGCAACAGGTGTATAGTAAGAATTTCCAATGACACGCCATTCTTCTCCACGTACCCCTTCTACCTTAATCACCTCTGCTCCCCAATCTGCCATGAATCGAGTAGCATTTGGAACAGCTACGTGAGTACCTAATTCAACAACTTTGATTCCTTCTAGAGGAAGTTTTCTCTCCATCATTTTCAAATCCTTTCTTTTTTAGTTTCAAAACAATAAAAGCAAAAGCCATGCCAATTATTACAAATAAGCAAAAATTGACCTCTTCCGCCTTCCTGTATGATTTCTAGCTGGATTTATAAACTGTTTTGTTTTATTTTTGTACATTTTTAGTACAAGGTAGCTTTTTTGTTGTGAAAGAATATTCACATTTTTTCACAATAACTCGATCAAATTTGTATAAAACGCTTAAAAAAGCGCTCCTAGCTCTAGCTTGAATAAATTGGTATCTAAATTGCTTAATAAATAACTATAAGATAGATCGTTTGCTTATTAAGCTTCTGTTCACGTACACAAAGAAAGGGGAATTTATAATGAACGTGTGTTTCAAGCCCTAAAATAAACTAAAGGCAATGAAAACAGAATAGTAGCTACACCCCAATCAACGATGTATGTTTTCTATATATGAGGTTTCATCTTATCTGAACATTTATCTTATACAACAAATACAAAGGAGTAGATCATTTTATGAATGTAACAAAAATGTTAGGCATTGACTATCCAATTTTCCAAGGCGCAATGGCACAAATATCCCGTGAACCGCTAATATCTGCTGTCTCAAATGCTGGTGGATTAGGTATCTTAGCTGCTGGTGGTAGAACACCTGCTGAAATCGAAGCCGAAATCAAACTGATCCAAGCAAATACAAGCAGACCATTTGCAGTAAATATTATGCTTATGGATCAAAATTCTGAGGCAATCTCCGAACTTGTAATCAAGTATAATGTTCCAATTGTCACTACTGGAGCTGGCTCACCCAAAAAATTTATTGAAAAGTGGAAAGCAGCTGGTATAATAGTGATTCCAGTTATACCAAATGTAAAAATAGCAAAAAAAATGGAAGCACTTGGTGCAGATGCTGTGGTAGCGGAAGGAATGGAAGCTGGTGGGCATATTGGCTCACTTAGCTCGCTTCCGCTTTGGCCTCAGGTCGTAGATGCAGTCTCAATTCCTGTAATTGCAGCTGGTGGCATCGGTGACGGCAGAGGTGTTTTAGCAGCATTTGCGCTCGGTGCTTCTGGTGTTCAAGTTGGTACGCGTTTTTTACTTGCCAAAGAATGTCCTGTACGTGAAAAGTTTAAACAATTAGTACTTGAGGCGACTGACACTTCGACTCTGATTACTGGAAGTTCACATGGTGCCCCAGTTAGAACAATTGCCAATCCTCTCTCTACAAAATATGCAGAACTTGAAAAGCAAAATGCTACTGACGAAGAGTTGAATTCGATTAGCCAAGGTGCCTTAAAAAAAGCCGTTTTTGAAGATGACGTTATCAACGGTTCTGTTATGGCTGGAGAAATTTCAGGTATGTTAAACAAAGAAGAGTCTGTTTCTGATATGATTAAAGAAATGTTTAACGAAGCAGAAAACTTGAAAAACAAACTATCTGCTGTTGATTTTACCTTTTCAAACGCACCCCACCACGGATAAAAATAATCAGTTTTGTGCATATCAGCGAAGTTAATTCTCTGGTATGCACATTTACATATTAGTCTTATCTTGGCTAAAAAATGAAAACGAGGGAATACTTATGGATATTACACAACTAGTCTACTTCATCAAAATAGTAGAATGTGACTTTAACTTGACGCTGGCAGCTGAAAAAGTACATATTACGCAATCAGCATTAAGCCAAGTCGTTTCAAACTTTGAAAATGGTGAGGGGATTTTGTTATTCACTAGAAAAAATGGCCGGCTTAACGAATTGACGCCCGCAGGTCATGTTTTATATAGATACGCTTTAGAGATCGTTCAAAAGCATCAAGAAATGCTCAAAGCCATCAA
Source organism: Enterococcus silesiacus (assembly GCF_001886225.1). NCBI lineage: Bacteria > Bacillati > Bacillota > Bacilli > Lactobacillales > Enterococcaceae > Enterococcus > Enterococcus silesiacus. The sequence continues at coordinate 21,803 of NZ_JXLC01000038.1, forward strand.
AAACGAAGCGAATAAATTGGTTGGCAGTGTCCGTATTGGTATTCCGCCTACCTTACTCAGAAGCTATTTTATACCCTTTCTACCAGAATTTATTTCCCATCATAAGAATATAGGTATAGAAATCATTGAGCAAAGTGCCAATGAATTAAAAGCATTATTACTAGACAATGCTCTAGATATCGCTGTGTTAGTACAGCCTGCAGCTCTTAATAAAAATCAGTTCGAAGAGTATTCTATTCGCCTAGGCGAATACGCTGCTTATATGAGTATTCACCACGATTTGGCTGAACTGGATAAAATCGATTGGTCTGATTTAAAAGGTTACCCTGTAGGGACGTTTCAAAAAAGTTTAACATCTTACCATATTGTTCTAAAAAAACTGAAGCACGCGTTTCCTAAAGCAAAAATTCAATTTACTTCAACTTCATGGGAGTATTTATTAGAAACGACTAAAGATTCTAATAAGATCGTTATCATGCCTATAATGCCTAAAAAATCTGCTAAGCAAAACTACTTTTTACAAAAAAAATTCAAAGAGTCTCTTTCTTTTGATATTGGTCTTTATAGACCTCTAAAAAGTTTTTATAATCCAGCTGAAATCATTTTACATGGCGCACTCATCGATTTTTTTAATAGTGGGATCATGAAATGAATACAATTATCCTTTGCTACTCACTTTGAGCCTTCTTACGATTTAGACAATAGATTATATTTTTTAAGTTTATATTGAAGGGATCGCCTAGTGATACCTAAATAATTTGCTGTTTTTTCTCTATGTCCATCAAACTTCTCTAATGACTCCAAAATCGTTATAATTTCTTGATTTTTGATCGATTGTTTAAAATAATTTTCTTGGCTATTACTGGCTTGTATCGCTTTTTTTGCAATATTGATTGGCAAATCGGTCTCTTTAAGTGTTCGTCCATCACATAACGCAACCGAGCTTTCGATTGCGTTCTCTAATTCTCGAATATTCCCTGGCCATTCATATTTTTGTAAACATTCTAGAAAATATGGCGCAATGATAAGTTCATCGTGATTCATCGACAAGGAAAATTCTTCTATAAATTTTTCTGCCAAGTGCGGAATATCCTCTTTTCGTAAACGTAGCGGAGGAATTTCTATTCTAATCACATTTAAGCGATAAAAAAGATCTTCTCTAAATAGTCCTGTTTCAACATTCTTTTCAATATTTTCATTTGTTGCCGCGATTACTCGAGCATGCATGGAAATACTTTCAACACCGCCGATGCGATAGAATTGTTTATCTTGTAATACTGTAAGCAATTTGGATTGCAAATTTAGTGGAAGTGTCCCGACCTCATCTAAAAATATGATTCCATTTTTTGCAATTTCAAATTTTCCTTGCTTTAGAGAATTTGCTCCGGTAAATGCACCTTTTTCATAGCCAAATAGTTCACTTTCAATCAAGTTTTGAGACAAAGAAGCGCAATCAACATGAATAAACGGCAGCTCTTTAAACTTTCCTAACGAATGTAGCTCTCTAGCAACTACCCCTTTTCCCGTCCCACTCTCACCGGTGATCAAAACGGTTGTTGTTAACTCCTTAACTTTTTCTAGCGTTGATTGGATTTTTTTCATCAAAGGACTTTCACCAATCAAATTACTATTTTTAGTTACTTTAATTTTATGATCTTTAGACTTTTGTAAGCGAATCTGAAGTAACTGCGCTATTTTTTGTAATAACTGAGAAAGATCATATGGTTTATCCAGGTAATCCTCCGCACCTAATTTAATCGCATCTACTGCATTTTCAATCGACGCATAGGCCGTTACTAATAAAATGATTGTATTAGTTGATTTTTTTTTGATTTCTTTCACTAATTCAAAACCATTTTTGTATGGCATATAAACATCCAATATGACAATGTCAAAATGTTGATCTTGGATAAGCTGGCTGGCTGCTTTTCCATCATTTGCTGTATAAACATCGTAACCCGCATCGGATAATTCTCTTTCTAGAACCAATAGAGCTACCTTTTCATCATCAGCCACAAGAATTTTGTACATATTGCTCCTCCTGTACCCTAACTATCAACGACCACCTGTTCACGCTTAAATACACGAAAAATAAATACAACAGGTCGTTCCTTTTTCTACGATCGATTGAATATCCAACTTGGCATCATATTTTCTTGCAATACGCTTGGCTGTATATAATCCTAACCCAGTTCCACGTGGCTTTGTCGTATAATAAGGCGTTCCTATATTATCAAGTTCTTCTTTTAACATCCCTTTACCCGTGTCAGAAATAGAAATCTCAATTTGATCATGCTCTTTTAGAAAACGACTTTTAATCGTTATCACTCCATGATCTTCAATAGACTGCATGGCGTTTAGCATAATATTTAAAAATAGCTGCTGCATATCACTTTTTTGCCCTTCAAATGGCGGAAGATATTCTTCTAGATCACCCTTAATTTCTATTTGCTTAAATAATTTTTGTCTTTCAATAATATGTTTGCAGTTCAATAAAATTTTATTCAAATCTAAAAACTTAAAATCACTCTCTTTAGAAATCACATTAAAAGACATCATCTCTTCTATTATTTGATTGATTCGGTCGACTTCTTGTTGAATAATGGAAACCAATTCAACTCTTTGAATCGCTTCTATATTAGGTTTTCCGACTAGATGAGCACAGCTTCGAATATTTGAAAGAGGGTTTTTTACATCATGAGATAGTCCTAAAGCGATTTGACCCATCAAACCATAGTTACTTAGTTGTTCAAGTTCATGATTTATCATCTGCAGTTTGGTTATATCTGATCCTACTGCAACAACACCTACAACTTGCTCCTTACTATTTTTAAACGGCGATAAGGAAAATGAATACTTCCTCTTTTGCTTTCCTTTCGTGACATTCACAGAGCCCAGAGAAACCTTCTCATCTCTACTCAATACCTGATTTAAACTATCTTCAAATTCTTTTTCATTTTCTAAGTTAATTGTTGAAAGTGATAACGTATCCTGTTGTTCATACAATTTATTTAAATCGCCTAAAGCTTTATTGTGTGTTACAATATTCAACTGACTATCAAAAACCAAAATCAACGAATCTGTACTGTCAAATACATTAGAAATATAATTATTACTTTGGATCAATTCGTTATTTGTCAGCACTAAATCATATGATTTTTCAATATAAAGCTGTGCCCATTTCAATTCTTTTGCTTCAAAACTATTGTTTTCCCTACAAAATAAATAGAAAACCTCATAACGTTCTGTTTTGCGAATATGTAACTTCGCAAAAAAATACCCCTTATACTCGAATACATTGAAGTTTGAATTCTCTAATAGTAAGTCAGCTTTTTTTTCCTCAATAAATTTTAACCCCAGTTCATCACCAATTCCTTTAAAATCTAACGTTCCATCTACTTTTACTTTAGAATTTCTTCCCAACGATACTAAACCCAACCAATCGAGTGCCAACATATCATAAAATCCAGTAATTTTTCCTCGTTCTAAAGTATTATTTGCCACGCAGCTTAAATCTTGAAATAACACAGAGCCACTCCCTAACCATATTAATATTTTGATTCCATCCTTGCCTACTTTTAATGCATTAAGTAAGCGCTTATAATCCAATCTTAGCTCTATGTAATCTAGATTAAAACTTAATGTTACTAATAGAGCTATTAGTAACATTAATACGAAATAAAAAAGTAAGAGTAGAAACATCGATAAGGCTATAGCTAAAAAATACAGGTAAACCTATGACAAAAAAACAAGCTCGATTTTGACAAAGAACGTCAAAATCAAGCTTGTTTTTTTAAGAAAAATTATTGTTCAAACCTTATTCCTTATCGTACTGCCACAGTAGTATTCATGATGAAAAGGTAATTTCTTCTAAAAACTCCAAGACAATCAAAGAATGTTTAATTATACATTCTACTTTTTAGTTCGTTTTTTATTGACAGTAACTCCCCCTAAAATGGCAACTGCCGCACAAATAAAAACTATAGTAGTTGTTGACATTATCTCACCTTCTTTTTTAAAGTAACTAAGTAACCACCTTCTTAATAACTTTATCTCAAAGTTTTGGTAAAGTAAATCCGCTAAAAGTCCTATTAATAAAAATATATTAAATGTCTTCAAACTTAATTTAACATTGAAGACATTTATACCAAAAGTCGTGACTCTCCCAAAAGCTACTTTAGACAAAAAAAACACCAACGCAAGATACACGTTGGTGCTTGGCATATACCGGCGGCCGGGGTCGAACCGGCACGATCGTGAGATCACAGGATTTTGAGTCCAGCGCGTCTGCCAATTCCGCCACGCCGGCATGAAATAAAATTTGCAAGGCGGTAACCGGATTTGAACCGGTGATGAAGGTTTTGCAGACCTCTGCCTTACCACTTGGCTATACCGCCATATTACAATTTTAATATTCTCTAAAAGAGAAACTGGGGTAGCTGGATTCGAACCAACGCATGACAGGATCAAAACCTGTTGCCTTACCGCTTGGCTATACCCCAAAAATTAAAGTTAAGGGCGACTGATGGGAATCGAACCCACGCGTGGCGGAACCACAATCCGCTGTGTTAACCACTTCACCACAATCGCCATAAAACATATAATAAAATGAAACTTAAAGCTAAGGGCGACTGATGGGGATCGAACCCACGCATGGCGGAACCACAATCCGCTGTGTTAACCACTTCACCACAATCGCCATAAAATATTAACAGGGATAGTAGGAATCGAACCCACAATGACGGTTTTGGAGACCGTAGTTATACCGTTTAACTATATCCCTACTATGTAATGGAGGAAAGTGGATTCGAACCACTGAAC
>NZ_JXLC01000039.1:0-23280 GCF_001886225.1 Enterococcus silesiacus
TTACCAACATTAGTTGACAAAGAGCCCTTTATTCCAGTTGTTTTATCGATTATTCGAACAAAAAAACCAACGGAAATCCGCTGGCTTTTTTTATTGACTAATTCTCTTGTAGTAATTCTTTTACAATTGCATTGACCTGATTGCCGTCTGCTTTGCCTTTTACTTTAGGCATCACAGCACCCATAACTTTACCAAATTCCTTTGGTGAAGACGCTCCGGTCTGATCAATTGCCGTCTGAACAATCTGATGAATCTCTTCTTCTGAAAGTTGTTTTGGCATATATTTTTCAACAATTGCGATTTCGATTTTTACTTTGTCAGCAAGATCGTCACGTCCCGCTTTTTCAAACTCTGATAAAGAGTCTCTGCGTTGTTTCATCTCACGAGACAAAACTGTTAACTCTTCTTCTCCGTCCAAATCACGGCTAGCTTTAATCTGCTCATTTTGAATGGCTGCTTTCAACATACGAAGTACAGATAAAGTATCTTTATCTTTTGACTTCATTGCTGTTTTGATATCGTCATTCAATGTTGTTAGTAATGACATACAACCAACTCCAATTCATCGAAAACTAGAATTTTTTACGTTTTCTAGCTGCTTCAGATTTTTTCTTACGCTTTACACTTGGTTTTTCGTAGAATTCACGTTTACGAGATTCTTGTAAAGTACCCGCTTTTGAAACGGAACGTTTGAAGCGACGAAGAGCATCGTCAAGAGATTCGTTTTTACGAACGACAGTTTTTGACATGTTAATTCCCTCCCTCCGAGCTTAAAAAGTAACCGTTTTTTATATTTATGAGTTATTCAACATAAATAAAATACCGTTCTTTGTACATTATATCGAATGGTTATTTTAACGTCAACCTTTGTATTGAAAAAATGCACAAAAAAGTACCAAAATGAGTAAAGTTTTACACACTTTTGTAATATTCATACTTTTTTCTGAAAAAAACGATCATCGACACTCTTCACAGCGGCCAAAAATCTCAAATCGATGCCCTTCGATTTCGCATCCACTTAATTGTTCTTTGAAAAAATCCATCGGGCACATATGAATCTCCTTTGTTTTTCCACAAACCGTACAAATAAAATGATGGTGATGGCCTACTTCTTGACAACAATGAAAACGAAACTTTTTTTCTCCATTTAGATCAGTTGTCTCCAGTAGATCTAATGTTTCAAAATCATGAAGGTTTCGATAAATGGTATCGTAACTGACCCCTTGATACTCTTGGTTCATAAATTCATAAACTTCTCTTGCAGAAATGTAGCGATTTCTTCTAATCAAATAGGTAATCATCGCTTCTCTTTTTTTCGTGTATTTCAATCCATGTTTTTTCATCACCGCTAGTGATTGTTCTACTTTGGAATTTGATTGCGTCATTTGTTTGCCTCCATTTTTCAAATCAGAATCATTACGAATAAGATTTATGAAGGTATGGTATAATAAATTTATAAAAAAAGCAAGAGAGGAATCATACTATGACCACAAATGAACCAAAAAAATGTGTGACAATTTTCGTTATTTCTGATTCAGCGGGCGAAACAGCTTCAAAATTAGCAGCTGCTTCTATGGCTCAATACCCCACTGTGGACTTTTCTTTATTTAGACGAACCTTTGCGAAAGAAGAAGATAAATTGAGGAGAGCGCTTGAAGATGCCAAGCGTGAAAATGCTATGGTTTTGCACACGATCGTTAATGATCGCTTGGTAAAGATTGCCAATGATTTTTTTGAAGAGCACAATATGTATCATTTTGATATTTTAACACCACCAGTAGCTGAAATCGAGCGTTTAACTGGCGTTGCTCCCACCAGAGAACCTGGCGCTTTGCATCATTTAAATGAAAACTATTTTAAACGAATCGAAGCAATGGAATTTGCCGTGAAATATGACGATGGGAAAGATCCCAGAGGTTTCTTGGAAGCTGATGTGCTTTTACTTGGCGTATCTAGAACGTCCAAAACACCGCTTAGCTTATTTTTAGCAAATAAAAATTTAAAAGTTGCAAATTTACCTTTGATCCCAGAAGCGCATTTACCTAAACAACTATGGGAAACGAATCCAAAAAAAATCGTTGGCTTGACTAATGACCCCGATATCCTGAATGGTATTAGAAAAGAACGCATGAGAACTTATGGGCTACCCGCTAATACTTCTTATTCAGATATTGAAAAAATTAGAAAAGAATTAGCTTTTGCTAATGATTTATATGAAAAATTAGGCTGTGTCGTCATTAACGTTGCTTCTTTATCTATTGAGGAGACTGCTTCTATGATTTTAAATGCTTTAAATCTGGAAGATCATAGTTATTATGCAACTGAATCACCAGAAGCTTAATCATGCAAAAAAACTAAGTGCCATGAGATTTTTCTCAATCAGGCACTTAGTTTTTTTAGTTAAAACACTTGAATTCCCTCTTGATCAATCGATAAAACGTTAATCGAAGCCGAAATTGGTAATTTTCCTAGTTCTTGAACCATCTGATCTGTTTTTTCTTCAGGGGACAAAATTAAAACTGTAGGACCTGCTCCACTTAAAAATGCCCCATAGGCTCCAATGTTACGACTAATAGAACGGATGTGATCCAAATGCGGCACTAGTTTTTTGCGATATGCTTCATGCCAGCGATCTTTTTCCATCATAAGTCCAGCTAGAGGTAAATTTCCATTTAAAATTGCAGCAATCATTACATTTGCAATTGAGCTGGCCTTTACTGCTTCTTTATAAGGCATCGAAGTTGGGAGCACACTACGGCTCTCAGATGTTAATAACTGGTCATCAGGAATATAAGCAATCACGTCACATAGTGGAAAATGATGTTTAACCGAATAGACTTCATCATCAACGTAACTGGCAACAACAAAGTCACCGCAAATTGCTGGGGCAACATTGTCAGGATGTCCTTCAATTTCTGTCGCAATCTGAACCTTCTCTTTTTGCGATAAATTTAAATTCCCTAAACGATTGGCAAGTTCAATTCCGCCAACAATTACACTAGAACTACTGCCTAATCCTCTAGCTAAAGGAATATCAGACGTCATCCTTAGCACTTTAGGTGCAAGATCAGGTGCTATCTTCAGCGCAGTTTGAATTAATAGATTCGTTTCATCACTGGGAATATCCGCACCTAGGGAGTGTTTGATTTGCCACTCTTGCGCGCTTTCCAGCACTTCAATATTAAGATATTGTGAAAGAGCAATACCGCATGAGTCAAAACCCGGACCTAAATTTGCACTGGTTGCGGGAATTCTTATTTTCATAGTGCTGACACTCCATTACGTAGGTGCATGCGCATCTCTTCTAAATCACTCATTTTAGAGATTTTTACATCTGTTGCATTGATCGCTGTATCAGGATCTTTCAATCCATTACCAGTGAATACTGCTACTACCGTTTCACCTGGTTTGATCTTGCCACTTTTCACATGTTGAATCACACCAGCTAGAGAAGCTGCTGAACCTGGTTCCACAAATACGCCATCTTGTGCGGCAACTTTGCGGTAAGCGTTTAAGATTTCTTCATCTGTTACAGAATCAATATGTCCTTGTGATTCATCACGCGCGGCTTCCGCTAACTTCCAGCTGGCAGGATTACCGATGCGAATAGCTGTTGCAATGGTTTCAGGCTGTTCAATCACTTCACCTTTTACGATTGCAGCCGCTCCTTCCGCTTCAAAGCCATGCATTCTAGGTAAAAGAGTCCCTTTTTTCTCATGCCATTCTTTGAATCCCTTCCAATATGCAGATATGTTTCCTGCATTTCCAACTGGAATCGCTAAAACATCTGGTGCTTGTCCAAGTTGTTCGCAGACTTCAAAGGCTGCGGTTTTTTGACCTTCTAGACGATAAGGATTGACTGAGTTAACTAATGCAACTGCTTCTGTTTCAGCAATATCACGAACAGCTTTTAGGGCTTCATCAAAATTCCCTGGAATCGAGATAATATCAGCGCCATAGATGATTGCCTGAGCCAGTTTGCCCATTGCGATTTTCCCATCTGGAATCACAACATAGGCTTTAACACCCGCTCTAGTCGCATAAGCAGCGGCAGCGGCACTTGTATTACCAGTTGAAGCACAAACAATCGCTTTCGCTCCTTCTTCAACTGCTTTAGCAACAGCCATGACCATACCGCGGTCTTTAAATGAACCTGTTGGATTTAAGCCTTCATATTTTCCATATAGCGTGATACCTAATTCTTTAGATAAACTATGCAATGGGATCAACGGTGTATTTCCTTCTGCTAATGAAATCATTGGTGTTTTTTCTGTAATAGGTAAATATTCTTTATATTGTTTTAATAAGCCTTCGTACATTTCTTTAATCCTCCAATACTTTGAATGTATTTAATAATTCAAATTCAGCTACTTGCTTGATTTCTTTTGTCACTTGCTTCATTTGTTCTTTTGTAATTGTATGCGTGATTGCAACGATCCTAGCTCTGGTACCATCAGATTTTTGCTGAACTAATTGATCAAAGCTAACGTTTGCTTCGGTCATAATTTGAGTCAATTTTAAAATTTGACCACGGCGGTCTGGGACTTCAATCGAAAAATAGTATTTCCCGGAAATCGTGTCGTCTGCAGCCAATTTCGTGTCATGTTGGTAGGAATTAAACATGTGACCCGTCGTAGCCAAACGTATATTTTTAGCAATCGTGATAATATCACTCACCACACTTGTCGCAGTTGGTTTGGCTCCTGCTCCTGGACCATAGTACATTGACTCACCAACACCTGAGCTTTCAATAAAGACTGCATTAAATTCATTACGGACAGAAGCGATTGGATGTGATTTTGCTACCAACATCGGTCCAACTTCTACTGCAATACTGCCTTCTTGATTCTCTGAAGAACCAATCAATTTTACTTCATAGCCCAATTGAGCTGCCATTTCAACGTCGTCTAGCGATAATCCACGAATACCACGTGTATCTACTTGATTCAAGCTAATATTCATCCCAAACGCAAATTGACTTAAAATAACCATCTTATACGCAGCATCAATTCCGTCCACATCATTGGTTGGATCAGATTCAGCAAAGCCTAATTCTTGGGCTTCTTTTAAAGCCAATTCATAAGATTTTTTCTCAGAAACCATTTGTGTCAGCATATAATTCGTCGTTCCATTAACGATTCCTAACACTTTTTGAATATTGTCGGCTGCTAAACTATTGGCAATCGTTCGTAAAATAGGTATGCCACCAGCGACACTTGCTTCGTAATATAGATCACAGTGATTCTTTTGTGCTAAGGCTACTAGCTCACTGCCATGTTGTGCTAAAAGATCCTTATTTGCTGTTACGATATGTTTGCCATTTTCTAGTGCTTTGGTAATGAAGGTTTTAGCTGGTTCAACTTTTCCTATCAATTCTACAATAATTTTGATTTCATCATCATTGATGATGTCATCAATGTTTGTCGTCAGCTGAATATCAAACTTCTCAGCCAGACATTTTTTTTCTGCTTCGTCACGTACAAGCGCTTTTGAAATAGCGATTTCCATTCCCGTCACTTGAGAAATTTTTTCTTGATGCTCTTGTAAAATCGTTGGTACACCAGACCCTACCGTACCAAGTCCAAGTAAACCAATTTTCAATTTGTCCTTCATTCTTATTCCTCCAACTATAAAATTAGAAACATTTCATCTTATTCTAATAAAACATGTTTCTAGTATACCCAACTGACATAAAAAAAACTAGCCTTTTCTTAGAATTTCCGAAGGGAATCAAAGAAAAGGTGAGTTATTGGTGTTTGATATGTTCGAACGTTTGATTGAGTATGTCGATCACATGATGATCATCCAATGTGTAATAAATCGTCTTTCCTTCTCGTCTTGATCTTACGACATGACTGTCTCGTAGCAATTTTAATTGGTGAGAAACGGCCGATTGCTCCATCGAGAGCTGCTCACCGATTGCCGTAACATTTAGCTCCCCTTGCTTTAGCAAAAGCAAAATTCGTAATCTGGTTGGATCACTCAACACTTTGTATAATTGACTTACTTTTTGGATCTCATCTATCTCTTTCATCGCTGAGCTTCCTTTCGTATTTTCCTCTTGCCTATTATAGCAAATTTTTGTCAAAAGAGGCTAGATCTTTTCTTTCATCAGATTAAAAAAAGAGGCTACTAAGCGGTAGCTTTTTTTGAGCAATCGCTTAGTAACAAATATTTTGAATAGGACGTCGAATAAATTTTAGTTTCTATTTACTCTTATATTCAGCCTTTCACTTAGCATCTTCCTATTTTGTCTTCAATTTTAACTGTTTGCTTGTTTAATAGCATCAATCACTGCATATCTAAAGCCATTTTTCTCCAAAGCTGTCACACCTTTGATCGTACTGCCGCCTGGTGACGTCACACCATCTTTTAATTCGCCTGGATGTTTTTTTGTTTTGATCGCTAATTTGGCAGAACCTAGCATCATCTGTGCAACGACTTCGTAGGACAGATTCCGTGGCATTCCCTCTAATACAGCGCCATCCGCTAAAGCTTCCATAAATATATCCACAAACGCAGGGCTACAACCAGCCACTGTGCCGAATGTTCCAAGAAGACTTTCACTGACTTCTTCTACTTTCCCTAACGATTCCAAGACATGCATTGCTTCAGCTTTTACTGCATCTGGCATCTCTTTTGCGAAAACAGCTCCGATCATTCCTGCATTAACACTGACAGGTGTGTTGGGAATAGCATGAACAACATGAATGTTACTGCCTAATACTGCTTGGGCATCTTCTACAGTATGTCCTGTAGCAACCGAAATCAGGATTGTTTCTTCAGATATAAACGGCGCCGCCTCTTTTAAGATCTCTAAAACAAGGTTTGCACCTGTCGCAATAAAAATAATATTGCATTCTTTAAATGCATCATATTCTTTGATCAATTGAAAACCTAGCTTTTTCTGTAAGACTTCAGCCGTACCACTTGATCCGCCTTTAACAAATAAATTTTCTGGTACTACTGTTTTAGCATTTAAAAGACCTTCGATCATTGCGCTACCCATGTGTCCAGCTCCGATAAATCCAATATTCATACTATCACTCCTTAAAATTTTAAAAAATGAAAGGACCGAATAATGCCTTGATCCGGCTTTTCAGTCCCAGTCATTTATTTAGTTAGTGCATTAACAGCTTGTTCAAAATCACTGATTTTTTGATTAGCTTCAGCCTGTGAAGCAGCCTTTGTTGCCAAGTAAAATTTGATTTTAGGTTCTGTTCCTGACGGACGTATAGCAATCCAACTTCCGTCTTCTAAAAAGTACTTTAATACATCTGCTGGAGGTGTCGTTAATGTTTCAATTTTCCCATCAGCTGATGTTCTTGTTAATTCTTTGAAATCTTCTGTTTGGATCACTTTAATACCAGCAAATGAAGCCGGTGCTTCTTCACGGAATTTTTTCATCAAGGCTTTGATCTTTTCGCTACCTTCAATACCACTCAATGTAACCGAAATTGTTTTTTCTTCAAAATAACCATATTCTTTAAAAATATCTTGTAAACCGTCGTATAATGTTTTTCCTTGTTTCTTGTAAAAAGCAGCAACCTCTGCCAATAAAACCAGCGCTTGGATAGCATCTTTGTCACGAACAAATGATTTTACAAGATAACCATAACTTTCTTCAAACCCAAACATAAATGTTTGAGAGTGGTCGGCTTCATATTGTTCGATTTTTTCTGCTATAAATTTAAATCCAGTTAAAACATCGACCATTTTTGTCTTATATTTTGCTGAAATCGCTGTAGCTAATTCACTAGACACAATCGATTTTAAAACAACAGCATTTTCTGGTAATGTTCCAGCTTGCTTATGAGCTTCCAAAATATATTGAATCATGATTGAGCCAAGTTGGTTTCCTGTCAACACTTGATATTCTCCATTCGGTAAACGAACAGCAGCTCCTAATCGATCGGCATCAGGATCAGTTGCAATCAGCAAATCAGCTCCTTCTTTTTCACCTAAACGAATCGCATATTCAAATGCGGAATGTTCTTCTGGGTTTGGCGACTTGACCGTTGTAAAATCAGGGTCGGCTATCGCTTGTTCAGGTACAAGGACAAACTTTTTAAAACCAGCTTGTTTCAAAGCTTTTTCGCCTAACATTTTTCCAGTACCATGTAATGGTGTATAAACAAGTTTTAACTCTTTGCCCATTTCGTTGATCAGCTCTTGATCGATCGTAACTGTCTTAACTTCTTTTAAGTACGCAGCATCAACTTCTTCACCAATAATTGTGATTAGATCACTTTCTTTTGCTTGATCACTAGGTAGTACATCAACTTTCAATGGATTTTCGATTCCACGAACATATTTCGTTAACGCATCCGCATCTGCTGGCGGCATTTGCCCACCATCAGCACCATACACTTTGTAGCCATTATAGGCTGCTGGATTGTGGGAGGCGGTGATCATAATCCCTGAAAAAGCATTTAAATAACGCACGGCAAAAGACAGTTCCGGTGTTGGTCGTAAACTTTCAAAAACAAATGCTGGAATACCATGTTGTGCTAGAGTTTTGGCCGCTTCCATCGCAAATTCTGGTGACATATGACGAGAATCATAGGCAATCGCAACACCACGACGTTTTGTTTCGGGTCCTTCGGCATCCATAAAACGTGCCAAACCTTCAGTTGCCTGACGAATCGTAAAAATATTCATCCGATTGATTCCTGCTCCAAGAATTCCGCGCATTCCTGCCGTTCCAAATTCTAATGGCGCATAAAAAGCATCCTCGCATTTTTCAGGATCATTTTTTAAATCCTTTAGTTCTGTTTTTAAATTTTCTGGTATGTTTTCTTCATTTATCCACTGTTCATAGACTTGTTCCCAAGACATGTTAGCACCTCTTTTTCATTTGTTTTCTTACCCACTAGTAAGTATATCATTCCAGAGCTTTTGAGGAAAGCGATGCCTAAAAAAGAATCGACACTTTACTTACTTCAATAAGCCTTGCAATTGTAATAGCTGATCTGTGATCATTTGCGGTTCAGCTGCAAAGTAATCAGAAAACTTTTGGCTCCAGCGTTTCGTTTCCCTTGCCTCACCAAATTTTTCCATTGTTGTATTATACTCTTCGATCAAAGAATACGTGTACGGCTGATACTTATCATAATGAATAACAGCAGCCTCCGGTAAACGTGGTTTAACATTCATTTCAACAATCGGTTTTCCAATGCTTAATCCAAATAACGGAATGGTATTGTCTGGTAATCCTAATAATTGACAGATTTCTTTGCCATGTTTCCGGATACTGCCGACAACAACTGAGCCTAATTCTAAACTTCCAGCTGCGATAACAGCATTTTCAAGCGCTAAGGCAGCATCTGTCGTAGCCAAGATAATCGATTCAACGCTCTCTTCTATAAGATAAGGACTTTCATGAGCTTCGCTAACCATTTTCGTACGATGAAGATCTCCCACAAAAAGTAAAAAGGCGGAGCTTTTCAACATATGAGGATTTCCTGGATTCCATTTAACCAATTGTTCCCGAATGTGTTTGTCCTGAATAACAATAATGCTGTAAAACTGTCCATTCATCCAACTCGGCGCTTGTCTGGCTGCATCCAATATCATTTGCAGCTCTTCTTTGGGTATAACATGATTCTCGTCAAAATCACGATAACTGCGGCGATTTTTTAATAACTCGATTGTATCGTTCATAGTAAATCCCTCCATTTTACTACTATTTTATCACATTGTATTTGAATCAAACCGAATTTTTTGTGTGATTTTTAGCAATTTTTCTTTAAATATTGGTAGTTTTGCTTCGTCTACTCTAGAGAAATTGATCCGAATGCTATCCTGTTTTTCACTAAAAAAGAAACTTGGTGCAATCAATAATCCTTCTTGTAAAAAAATGGACCAGTCTTTTTGTCGTAGATTTCCTTGTTTCCATTTTGCCCATATATAAAAGCCACCTTTAGGCATAGTCACTTCCCACTCTACCATTTGATCAATCACTTCAAATACAGCTTTGCCTCGTTGTTCTAAGGTTTGCTTTAGATAAACAACATTTTGGGGAAAGTCTGCATTTGTTAAGGCCAAATTTGCTAGTAATTGCGGGAAAATACTTAAGGAAAAATCCATCATCTTCCGTGCTTCAGCTAACTGTTGATTGACAGATGTCGGGGCACTTAGCCAGCCGATTTTCGTCGTGGAGCCTAAGATTTTCGAAAGAGAGCCAATATATAGCACATTTTCTGGATCTAATTTTTTTAGCGGTGGAGTTTGATCTGCCGAATCGAAATTTAATTTGGCGAAAACGTCATCTTCCAAAATTGGTATTTGGTAGTCTTGACATAGCGCAACTAAGGCTTTTCTTCGTCTCATCGTCATTGTCTTACCTGTAGGATTTTGAAATGATGGGTTGACCATGACCATTTTGATCCGGTGTTGCCGAATTACTTTTTCAAGTGACTCAAGATTGATGCCTTCTTGATCCAGCTTCACACCATATAAACGAATTCCAGCGGCCTGGAAAATTGGAAGCGCATAAAGAAATGACGGATCTTCGATCGCAACACTATCCCCTGATTGAAGCAATACTTGCAAAATTAAAAATAGTGCTTGCTGTGCACCAGACGTAATTAAAAGACTTTCTGGTGGCAGTAAAAAGCCATAGTCTTTTTCAGTCTCATGGCTGATTGATTGTCTCAGTGGCAGATAACCTAAGTCATCTTGCTGCTCTTCTTCTAAAAAGTGTTTCCATGTCAATGGTGGAAATGAGAAACTTGGGATCAAATCCATTGGCAATTCTCCTGTATATAAATCTAAGACGTGTTCATTCGATTGCTTGATCAGCCATTCGATTTGTTCAGTAAAGGGATCAACTTTAGCAAAAGCATTTTGTTCTAGGTAACGACGCCAGTCTGTTCTTGGTGTTGTGCTGATCCCCCACTTCCCTTCATTGACGATCGTTCCGCTACCTTGTTTTCTGATAATCCAACCTAAAGAAACAAGCTCGTCTAACGCGTGTACGACCGTGGAACGATTGACTTGAAAATAATTTGCTAATTTTCTTTCTGAAGGTAAACGTTCACCCGGTAGAAGATCGCCGTTTTTTATGTAGGAGAGAATTAGTTCGATGATACTTACATATACTGGTACGCCTTTTTCTTTTTTTAGTGACCACATTTTTTTGCCTCCTGTTTTTTTGAATAGTGTAGCTGTCTTTGTTTTTTTGTAGCTATTTTTATAGTTTTAGCAGGTATTCTTTGTTGCTGATTTGTATAATCTGATGAGGATGAGATCAGAGAACAGCTCTCCCTTCGGTCGTCTTGTACTGCTCATCATCGAATCACTTCGTTCTCCGTGATTCAATACTANGATCACTTTGTTCTCCGTGATTCAACACTATGGAACAACTCTCCCTTTGGTCGTCTTGTACTGCTCATCATCGAATCACTTCGTTCTCCGTGATTCAATACTAAGGAACAACTCTCCCTTTGGTCGTCTTGTACTGCTCATCATCGAATCACTTCGTTCTCCGTGATTCGCAGCAATTGGATGACCTGAAAATAACCCAATTGGCTGTTTTTGTCAACTTATGTTTGTTTTACAATACATATATCAAAATATTTTGAATAGAGGTTAGAAAATGGTAAAAAAAGTATTAACAGTTGCTGGTTCGGATTCTAGCGGCGGTGCAGGGATTCAAGCGGATCTTAAGACATTTGAAGAATATGGAACATTTGGTTTTTCAGCTTTAACAAGTATTGTGACGATGGACCCTGATGAAGGTTGGAGTCATCTAGTTACTCCGATTGAACCAGATTTAGTTGAGAAACAGTTAAAAACAATATTTGCTGGTGGCGCTCTGGATGCAATGAAAACAGGTATGTTGGGTACAATTGAAGCTATTGAGATCACTCGGACTTATATTGATAAATTTGCTATGGATAATATCGTAATCGATCCTGTCATGGCTTGTAAGGGAACAAGTGAATTATTACAACCAGAAAATGTAGCCGCAATGACTCGTTTACTGCTACCAAAAGCGACTGTAACCACACCTAACTTAGTCGAAGCAGGCATTTTATCAGGAATGGGTGATTTAACTTCTATCGATCAAATGAAGGAAGCAGCTAAAAAAATCATTGATTTAGGACCTAAAACTGTTGTCATAAAAGGCGGGCATCGACTAAAAACAGATAAAGCAATCGATCTTTTTTATGACGGAACTGACTTTACTCTCTTTGAAAATGAACTATTCCCAACGGATTATAATCATGGAGCAGGCTGTACGTTTGCAGCAGCTGTAACGGCCGGTCTTGCAAAAGGCTATTCTGTTCAAGATGCTGTTGCTCTTGCCAAAAAATTTGTGGCAGCTGCAATCAAAAATGGACAAAAAATCAATCCATTTTTGGGGCACGTATGGCATGGTGCCTATAATCACGCTGAAGAACGAATGACAGAAAAATAAGGAGTGGTAGAATGAATAAACAACACTCAACAACGTCGATTGTTTTGGTTGGCTTATTTGCAGCCTTAACCGTACTGGGAACAATGATCAAAATTCCTATGCCGACGGGAGCATTCGCTCATTTGGGTAACTCTGTATTGTTGTTAGCTGTCCTTTTGATTGGCTATAAAAAAGGAGCGTTAGCAGGTGGATTAGGCTTCGCTATTTTTGATGTTTTGAATGGATTTGCTGCAGAAGCGCCTTATTTTATTTTAGAAAGTTTTATTGTCGGCGGTGCTGCAGCTTTTATGATTTTATTTTTCCATCACAATATTGATACTTTTTGGAAAGTCATTGTCATCGCATCTGTAACAGGAATTGCTAAAATTATTATGACTCAACTGAAAAATACTGTAATGGGCCTTCTTGCAGGCGCTGATTTTACTGTCGCTTTTGCAAGTGGACTATCTAAATTGCCAGCAACTCTGATCAATGTTGTCACAACTATCGTGATTGTGACGCTCGTTTATTTTCCATTAAAAAAAGCAATGAACGTCATTTTTTCAAGGCAATCATTTTAGTTATTTGTATAAGAAACTCCGCCTATTCTGGATATTTTCCAAAATAAGCGGAGCATTTTTTATTCATTATTTGTAAAAATACTTTCTAGTATCCAAAAAGCGATGCCAGCTACTGGAAAAATAGTCCAGCTTGTTCCCCAACTTCCAAAGAGAAAACTTTGTACCAAATAGATCGCCGTTACTATCGGCCAATAGATCTTTTCAAGTGTTTGTAACCAGACTGGACTTTTACTGTTCCGTTCCGCTTTAGCCCTTGGCCCTAACTTAGCTTCATCTGAAATAAAATAGGTATGCTCAAGCATCCTAGTAAAACTGCCCATAATCACGCCGCCAAAAATAAAGAAGAAAACGCCAAATGAAACCAATAGCAGCAAACAAGCAACTCCAAAAAAAACTGCATCGTACACAGTAGTAAACAAAACAACAGGAATTGCAGATAAAATACATAACGCAACTCCAGCTACCATACAAAAAATAAATGAGCGCTGAAAAGCATCTTTTCTTTTCTTTACTTCGTTTTTTACTTGAAGTGGTATAAAACGATCATCTAATTTTTTATTCGTATTGGTTATACTGGTTCCTGCAATGATAAATAGCGGAACTCCAATTGCTACCCCTAAAAGAATAAATAATACTCCAAACAATACAGCATTTCCACCATATAATGTCATACTTAAAAAAAGAGCTGCAACTCCTAGGATGATTGCCATCACGCCTATACCAATCAGTGTAGCTGCTCTGTGATGAATCTTAAGGAAATCCAGCGATTCATCCATTGTAATTTCATTTAGCTCATAGCCTTTTTCATCCATAAAATCTTGTTTTATATTCATTTCTTCTAGCAATTCATCAATCGAGCCAAACTCCGATATCACGCTACCAATTGCTTCATTTTCAGATTTCCCTTGACCTTTTAGATCTTCATAGCGATCTTCTGCACTGGCTAATAGATCTTCTCTTAATTGTTTTGTTTGACTCGTTTCAGTTATTCCTAAAAATAAACTGTCGATATAATCTTTAATGGTTTTCATTATTTTTCCTCCTTGATAAAACGCTCAACTACTTTTTTCGTCAGTACCCACTCCGCTATTTTTTCTTCTAAATAAGCTTGCCCAGAAGATGTGATTCTATAATATGTTCTCTTTTTACCATGCGTAATTTGTCCAGGAAAAGATTGGATAAATCCATTTTTCTCTAAACGGTTAAAAGCTGAATACAATGTCGTCTCTTTAATTGAATAGTTATTTTCAGAAATTTCTGTGATTCTTTTAGAAATTGCATAACCATATGAATCACCTTCCTGCAATACAGATAAAATGAATGTATCATTATAGCCTCTGATTGCATCGCTGCCGATCATTGAATCACCTCCAATTACTCCATCTAACGTACTACGTCTGTCGTTGTAATTACTATACCATGATTACTACGACAGGTAAAGTAAAAATAATCATAAAAAAAAGAAGCCTAGAACCACGCTTCTTTTTTTATGATTAAATTGTATCACCATTAAAAATTGAATTCTTCACAATTACATAGTCTACCTTACGAATTGCTTCAAGATCACGCCCGCCGGCATAAGAGATTGACGACTGTAAATCTTGCTGCATTTCAACTAACGTATCAGCTAAGCTGCCTTTATGTTGAATCCAGATTTTCTTGCCTTCGACGTTTTTCTTTTCACCTTTTTGAAACTCCGAAGCACTGCCGAAGTATTCTTTATAAACGACACCATTTTCGACTTTCGTTTCACCTGGTGATTCTTCATGACCCGCAAATAATGAGCCAATCATTACCATAGTCGCGCCAAATCGAACAGATTTCGCAACATCTCCTGGCGTCCGAATACCACCGTCTGCGATAATTGGTTTTCTAGCTGCTTTAGCACACCAACGCAACGCCGCTAATTGCCAGCCGCCAGTACCAAAACCTGTTTTGATTTTTGTGATACAAACTTTACCAGGACCAATTCCAACTTTTGTTGCATCGGCTCCAGCATTTTCCAATTCACGAACTGCTTCTGGTGTTCCCACATTTCCAGCGATAACAAAAGTGTCTGGTAAATGTTTTTTTAAGTGTTGAATCATATTGATCACTGCATTTGAATGACCGTGAGCGATATCAATCGTTACGTAATCAGGAACTAAACCACGTTTAGCTAACTCCTCAACAAAACCATATTCAGCCTCTTTGACCCCGACGCTGATTGAAGTAATCAATCCTTTAGCGTTCATCTTTTCAATAAAGGGAATTCGAGCATTTTCGTCAAAGCGATGCATGATATAAAAATAATTATTTTTCGCTAAAAATTCTGCAATTTCTTCGTCAATAATGGTCTGCATATTAGCTGGTACCACCGGCATTTTAAAGGTATGCTTACCTAATTTCACAACTGTATCACATTCAGAACGACTATCTACAATACACTTATTGGGAATCAATTGGACATCTTCGTAATCAAAAACTTTCATACTCTATTGCCTCCTAGCAAATTCTATTAAAACACGCAAAAACACGAACATGAATCTTGAAATAGTTCGCATTTTCAAACACCTATGCTAATTTACACTATTCATTTATAAAAGTCAAAGGTAAATACCGAAAAACAATAGAATTAACACTCAATGTTCGGGTTTAGGTTAAATTATCCTTTTTTAAACTGACTTTACTTCCTCTTGCACAAGGACTTGTTCCGCAACTTTTTCAGTTGGTAACAGGCGATTCAATAGTATCGCTGCAATCGACGCTGTTGCTACAGAGGAGCCAAATAAATATTGTAAAAATTGAGGCAGTGATTGAATAAACTCTTTAGGTATTAAGGTCAATGCCAATGTTAAAATCATTGGAATCGCAATGACATACATTTCCTTTTCACTGATTTCTACTTCCTTAATCACTTTGATTCCGCTAATTGAAATGATCCCGCAAACAATCACAAATACACCGCCAATTACAGGAGAAGGGATCGATGAAATCAATGTAGATAATTTGCCTGATAATCCAAATACCACAAACCAGGCACCGGCCGCTACAAAGACCTTTTTACTGGCAACCCCTGTGATTGAGATGATTCCAGCATTTGTCGAATAACCAGTAACAGGAGTTGTCCCAAGCATAGATGAGATGAAACAACCGATGCCTTCGCCAACTACGCCTCGATTGATATTCTCATCTGTCAAAGGTTCCTCGCAAACATTGCTGACCGCAAACCAAGTACCCGTCGTTTCCGCCATTAAAACGACGTAAATAATGACCATTGTTAGAATAGAGGACAAATCAAATGAAAAATGAAAATCAACAAACGGGATTTTAGGAACACTGATCAATTGCGCAGTGGAAACTTGTGATAAATCCAGAATGCCCATAAATTGTGCCGCTAAACAACCGATAACTAGTGCTAAAATAACTGAAGAAATCCGAAAAATACGCCCTTTCCCAGGAAAACGTGAACCGATCATTGCAAACAGAACAAGGGACGCCGCAGCAATCACAGCTAGCAAAATATTTTGCCCTAAATCTCCAGACGCTGTAAAAACATTATCGCTCAATGCGACTGGCATCAATGACAAGCCAACAATAAAAATAATCGTACCACCGACAATAGGTGGGACAAAAGCTTTGATCAAACGATTAAAGATACCTGTTAAACCTAAAATAATGACCAATAAAGCTCCAATTAAACTAGCTCCTAAAACAGTGCCCCAGCCATTGCCACTTTGATTATTGGCAAAATAAATCCCTGCAACAGCACCAATCGGGATAAACGAAGGTCCTTGTGCTACTGGAAGTTTCATACAAAAATACGATTGGATGATCGTAGCAATTCCTGCTGCAATAAAAGTGGATTGGATCAAGGCAGAAGATTCTTTCGTGGTCAATCCGATGATCGATGCAATAATGAATGGGACAACGTACACATCCATTGCTAACACATGCTGAATTCCTAATAGTGCTGATTGTCCTATTGATAAGTCATCATTTGGTCCTACCGTTAATTTTGATGCTTTCACTTGATTTTCGGTCATTTTATTCTTGCACCTCTAGCTCTTTCTTATTTTTATCATGCACTTTTTTGCCTTGGATCCAAACTTCATCAATACTTTCAGGACGCGTTAGATAAAGAATTTTTTGAAAAATAGTCAGTAAAGGTTCTTCATCTGAAAAAAGCGGCAACTCTTTAGTGTTAACGATTTGAACATCCCAAATGTAATCAACTGCTAGTTTACCAATAGGCAGACTCAATGATTCACCGCCACCTGCAGTTGCTAGATAAAAAGCTTCATTTAAAGTAATACTTGATCCTGAAACACCGCGTTTTTCACCACAGCAGTCCTTATCTACACCATCATTCAGCATTCTAGAGGACATAACTGCCTGTCTGATATTATCAAATAAACTTGGAGAAAAACCACCAGAAATATCACTGCCCAGACCTGTTTCTACTTGATAGTCATTGAGCAATCTGGCAATTGGTGTCACTGCATTTCCGAAGTAAGCATTAGAAATTGGACAATGGGCAACAGCTGTCCCTTTTTCAGCAAATAATTTCATATCATCATCTGAAAGAAAACCGCAATGAGCCATAACAGATTTTTCTGTGATCAGTCCAAAATCATTTAAAGCATATGCATCATTTTTACCAAATCGCTCTTGTACAAAAGTATGGGCCCAATCACTTTCACTACAATGAGATTGAATATGAATATCATATTTAGTTGCTAATGCTCCTAACCCTTTCAACGAATCATCTGTACAACTCGGGATAAAACGAGGCGTCACAACTGGGTAAACGCCTTGGGGAGTTTGTTTATTCAGCTCAAGCACTTCTTGAATAAACAATTCTGTTTCTACAAGAGCAGTTGTAGCCGAAGCATCACGATAATACTCTGGATTTTGCTCTTGATCATCCATTACGACTTTACCGACTAACCCTCTTTGACCTTTTTCACTACAGATTTCTGCTAATCTTAAACTAGCCTCACGATGAACTGTTGCAAAATACAAAGCGGTTGTTGTGCCGTTTTTTATTAGTTGTGACACTAGATCCGAATACACTTGCTCTGCAAATTGTACATCAGAAAATTTAGCTTCTAATGGAAAAGTATAGGTATTAAGCCATTCATACAAAGGCAGATCAAGCGCAGTCCCTGCTTGTGCCCATTGTGGCGCATGGATATGAAGATCGATAAATCCAGGCAAGATATATTGATCGTGCGCTAACTCCTGAAATTTATTTTTTGATGTATATTCTTGGATAGTCGCTTCATATTCTTCTTGATCCGGCGAAATAATTTTGGCGATCATTCCTGCTTCGGAGATACAAAATAAAGAATTCTCAAAAACTTTTACATTTTTTGAGTCGATACTAGAAAATGCCGTTCCTTTTACAACTAATTTAAACAAAATAAATACTCCTCTCATAACGATTCAAAAACATTATATACAATAATTCGGATTTAATCTATATTTTTATTAAAAAATTTCTAAAAACGATATAAAAACCCCAAATAACGAACATTAACAACGGATTGACCTTTCTCTAACCTGAATGAATGCCAAAAGCAGCTAGCACTTCAAGTGTTCACAAAAGAGGTGTAAAACAAAAGAAAAGCTCACTTTTGTTTTACACCTCTAAACTATTTATTAACCTAAGTCCAAATACTTTTTCTGATGATTTCTTTTTGAGCTGAACGCCCAGCAGATTTTGTCATAGAGATTTTTGCTTGTACAAGTCGTTTCCTACCTTTTAATGTTCTAGAATATATCAACTCACTTCGAACAGCAAAATAATGATTTATGCTCAGTTGATACAGTTCCGCGGTCTGCTTATTTCGTGCAAAAAATTCGGGCACACCGACAATTTTACCCGCCCCCATCTCAATAAAGTAACGAGGCGTCTGAAGGTCAGAAAGAGCTTCTTTCATAGCTCCGTGAAACAAATTCTCTTCTTGATACCCCGCTTGAGCAAGATAGCAAAGACATTCCTGATCAGTCGCTTCAATGGTCACTCGATCGAATGCGTCAGGTTCAATTGCCCCTATTTTTATGAATGTCTCAATTATACTAAGCGCAAAATTGCGAATTTGCTTGATTTCTTTTTGCCATATTTTTTTTCGCCAATACTCAGATGCTGCTGCTGTAAGTTTTTTCTCGTTGAGAAAGAATAAGACAGCAGCTCCGTCTATTCCTAAAATAAGCGTCCCTACAGCAGGAGTGATGGCTGTAGCCAAAAGCCCGCTGAGCGTTAAAACGGATGCACCAATCCAATAATTTCGTGTTCTTTTAGCTGAATCGGATTCGACCTTAGGCTTTAAAATCAAGGTTTTAACATTGATATCAGATTGTTTTTGGTCTTTTCGAATAATCAAAGGCATCGTTAAATGACTACCTTTTTCCAATGCAGATTTCCAAAATACAGGGAGCTGTTTACGTTGCCCACTCCAATAAAGCATTTCTTGATTATAGACCGCAATCTCTTTCCCCGATTGAATACTCAACAAGTTAAAACGGTCGACTCCGCTTTCAACTACTGGCTGCGTTTCGAATGTTACTCCACAGACATAGCCCATTCGTTTCATGATCCGACGGACATCAATTTGTTTTTCATACTCAAGATCAGGAATCACCACAGCTAGATGCCAAATGTTAGTCGACTTGCCTTTTCCGTTGATACGCAGTCCTCGACCTCTTAACTGCTGTGTTTGAACAAAAGAAACTGACTGATTTGCTAAAATAATCGTATTTATAGCTGGACAATCCCAGCCTTCCCCAAGCAAGCTACTTGTCCCTACTAGCAATTGAATCGTTTGTTCATTCACTAGTCGCGTCAAAATGGCTAGTGCTTGCGCACGATTTTGCTCATTTGGGTAAATAACCGTGTATACATTAAAGTATGGGTGCTCACTAGATTTGCTGGAAACCTGAGAAAAAAACGGTGCCAAAGCTTTAGGAACAATCAAAAACTCACCACAAATGGCAGCTAACGCTAGTTCTTCTTCAAAAAAAGGCACCAAACTATCAAAAATTGGGATTAAACCATAATCCAATTCCCCATTTTTTCCAAAAAGAACTTCTTTTTTTATAAAATCTGTCAAAACTAACCCTGACAGTTCATTCCCTAATTTTTCGTATTCACAAAGTAAAATACGAACGATCGCTTCTTTTTTTTCAATTGGTGCCTGATTTAAGATCTTTTCAGAAAATGCTGGGAATAATTGTAGTCGTTTTTGCGCTACCCATCCTTGTTTTTCTAAGTAATCAAATAGCAACATATCGGGATTTTTCTCATACAAATATGTCAATAAATCGATCATATGCTGCGTTTCAAAAACTGGAAACGAAACTTTTTCTCCTTGCGACTTCGTAATTCCTAATAATTGCCAATGTTCGTCCGTCATTTGATAGCCGTGCATTTGCAAAAATATCAGCGAACTCAAATAAATATCAAAAGACTGATAAATAAAGCCTTCTTCTGCTTTTGGCTGTTGAATAAATGACTGCTCTAATAAATAGTCAACAATTTCGTCACTTGCAGCAATCGTTTCTACGACTTGTGCCTGCTGTTGAATAAACTGCTCATAACGATCAACAATTTCATTTGGTGCTGAGATAAGATATAGATAGTCTTGATGGGGCGCTAGTACTTGCTCTTTCACTAATTGAGGAATACTTATCTCTTCATCGATTGGTCCATTTAAAAGCTGATATTGCTGCCATTCCTGCAAGTTCGCATCGTATGGTGGCGTGGCAGTCAAAGAAACCGTCACTAGCCCAGGGGTCTCTGCTTTTAAACGAAGTAGCAGTTCTCCCCAACTTTTTTTTAGGTGATGCGCTTCATCTAAGACTAAAACTGCGATTTTTTCTTTCTGTAAAAAATTTGGCTCATTGATTAAACGACTGTAAATTGTTTGATAAGTCTCAACTGTAATTTCTTTTGGTCTATCGATCAAATCAGAGAGTTCTGCCAGATCCGTCTTTTCTTTCAAAAAAACCGTTTCAATCGTCTTGAGCCATTGTTGTTTTAATACAAGTGAAGGAACCAAAATCAATGTCTTGTGATCCAACTGCCGAACGATTTCAATGCCCAAATAGTTTTTCCCCGAACCAGGTGGCGCAACGAGATGAATCGAATTATTTGTTTTATATTTTTCTAAGCGATCAATCAATTGCTTTTGATATTCTCGCCAGTTTACGTTTTTATCTGTTAAAATCGTCATATATTTCTACTTGACCTTCCTCTACTTTTGACGCTCTAAACGATCGATTTTTTTATGAAGTTCAGCGATTGTTTGTTGTAGCTCATCATGCATTTTATCATGTTTTTTATGTAAAGTAGATAAGCTATGGTGAATAATCGTGCCACTTCCAGCCGCCAACGATGCACCTAAAGCACTCAGCACATTAGTATAATTGCCCAATATCAGCTGAACATTGGCTGAGGGTTGAACATTTTTTAATAATGGAATCCACATGGTTAACACAGCAAAAACAACTAAATAGAAAAAAAGAAAGAGATAAATAAATATAGAAATTTTACTCGACAATAATGCTGGGATTTGTGTTAAAAACTGATTTATTTTTTTCATATTCTGATACGCTCCTCTTTTGATTCCTGTATTAAGTATACTCCCTTTATTATGGTTGATTGCAAAATAAAAGTAAACTACAACTCCCTTTACCTATGACTTGTGTTGGTCACCTAAAAAAACGCTTTTAAAGAGCATCTCTGTCTTTTGTTTCTATACGATGTTGAGTTATACTTAAAGAAGAATCATATTTAATAGGAGGCAACTAACTATGCTGAAAATCGAACGAATCCAAACTGGCGTAATCCAAGAAAATTGTTACCTAGTTTATAACGAATCAAGTTTATTAATTATTGATCCAGGTGCTGAAGCAGAAAAAATAGCGAACTTAATTGAAAAGACGGGGAAAAAACCTATTGCAATTTTATTGACGCATACGCACTATGATCATATCGGTGCAGTCGAAACTTTGCGGCATCAGTATAAAATACCCGTCTATGTCAGTCCGTTAGAACAAGAATGGCTTACAGATCCTGTTCTTAATTTATCTGGTTTGGGGCGTCATGATGATATCGCTAATATCGTCGTTCAGCCTGCAGAAAAAGAATTTGAATTAACGGATTATGACTTAGATGGGATCAGATTTTCTGTCGTACCAACTCCTGGTCACTCAATTGGAAGTGTCAGCTTTATTTTTGATGATTTTGTTGTTACAGGTGATGCTTTATTCAAAGGTAGTATCGGCAGAACTGATTTACACACAGGCGATTTGGACCAATTACTACACAGTATTAACACGTATCTGTTTACATTGCCAGAAGAATTCCCGGCTTATCCTGGACACGGCGATGCTACAACGATCGAGCATGAAAAGAAAACCAATCCTTTTTTCAACTAATATCTGTCTACATTTTTTCGTATAACGTTTAAATCAAGGAGGAAAGTTTATGAATAAACCCACAACACTTTATATTATCCGTCATGGTAAAACCATGTTCAACACGATTGGCCGAACTCAAGGTTGGTCAGATACACCTTTGACTAAAGAAGGGGAAGAAGTCATTCATTATCTAGGACTCGGTTTAAAAGAGGTTGATTTTAAAGAAGCGTATTCTAGCGATAGTGGACGCGCGATGCAAACCGCCCGGATTATTTTACAGGAGCATCAAAAGGGCGCCGCTATACCGTATGGCACTGATAGTCGTATTCGTGAATGGTGTTTTGGTTCTTTAGATGGCGGTTACGATGGTGAACTTTGGGGTGTTGTCCCTAGAATTTTAGCCTTTAACAACTATGAAGATATGATGACCAACAGAATTAGTTATAAAGAGTTAGCTAACGCTATTATTGCTGCTGACACTGCCAATTGGGCTGAGCCTTACGAAAAAATTCGTGAGCGAGTTTGGAGTGGCTTTGAAGATATGGCTCATCGTCGTGAACAAAATGGCGGTGGCAATGTGATGATCGTCTCTCATGGACTGACCATTTCATTCCTATTGTCCTTGATCGACACTAGTCTACCAATGCAGATTGGCTTGGAAAATGGCAGTGTCACCAAGCTGACCTACGAAAATGGACAGTTTACAATCGATACTGTTAACGATACGCAATACATCGACAATGGACGTGCTATTTCACTAGAACGTTAGTTTAAAGTCGTAAAAAAGAAAGGAGTGTGAAACAAAAGTAAAAACTACTTTTGTTTCACACTTCTTTCTTTTTTATCGTTTTGCTTAACTCTTTTTGGTTCTACGTCAAATTGTGTTGGTAA
>NZ_JXLC01000004.1:0-220618 GCF_001886225.1 Enterococcus silesiacus
CAAATAAAAGCTTCCGATTATAACAGATAATCGGAAGCTTTTTTTATTTATTTCATCAATATTTAGTTATTTTAAATATATTACTTACTTTTTAATTCTATTCTATTTTTCAGAGCTAAGGCATGGTATTTGCTTAACGCCAGTATTTAAATGCTCAATATTATTTAGGCATGATTTCCATTCGGTTTCGTGCCACTTCATTTCCGTCTAAACAAAAAGCTAAGGCTTCACTCTAAGTTGTAAGACAACTTAAGGGTCTAACCAGCTATCTAAAAAAACATAAAGTTTAATGAAACTTGGCACAACTAATACCATACTTAGAAAAACAAATGACGGATTCGTCGATAATTGCTATTTCCCAGAATATACTACTCATTCAAACCTACCATTATCTATTACGGCAAGAACCTTACTGGATTCTTTTTCTAGCCAAACGATTTAAAGAGTGCTTATTTCCTTTGTTCTGTTTTAGCCTTGATCTCTTCGATAGAATATCGTTTAAGCAGTCTCTTTATTTCTCCTTCAACATTAAAAATACCAGCTTTGTTGTACCCTAAATTTTTAAGTGCTACAGTAACATAATAAATAAAGTCTTCTTCTTTCAACACGACTCACTCCCGTTTTAAATTTTCCAACGATGAACATTTTTCTTAAAGCAAAAATAGCCCAGAGATAACAAGATTACGGTCCCAATACTTAATACAACAACGCCATTTAAACTATTGATCTGACCATTATGCAGTGTTCTCGGCAAACACCAGTTAGCATAATATTCCTGGTTCTCAATAGAAAATAACTCAAACGGTCGGAAATCGTAACCTACAAACAATCTACTCACATTCAAATACGCAAATGGATTAAAATGAGCGATTTTTCTCATGAATTCATTGTTTAACGTACTTAAATTATAGCCTTCAAACAAGATCATCAGCGTGACAACCAAACTAAAGCTTGTTTTCTTCAATAGAATACTAACAAAAAAATGAAGCGCAAGACAAAATGCTAAAACAAACATAAACACCAAAAATACCTGTCCACTATATTGAATGATTGGCATCAGTGTCATCGATTTTTCTGTAAAGACAATCACTGGATAATCAAATGAGCTGCCACCTGAAAAAAGGCTCGCTATTACAAAACTAAATAGAAACAGTACAGCCACCACTACTATTGACTGTAACCATACCAACATATACTTAGCAAAATACAAACGGCTTCTTTTCACTGGTTGAGAGAGATAGAAATATAAGCTTCGCTCGTCTATTTCCTTTGTTAAACTGTCACCAAACAAGAATAACAGCAGGACAATACCAAACCCACTTGCCAAATAAGACAATAGAATCGCTGAAAATATCGTGTTCTTTGTTCCATAACGCATCGATTGAGGAGGCAATTTACGCTTTGCTAACTCGTTATTTAACATTGTTCGATAAAATGGATAGGTTGGTAAAGTTAGTTTTCCAACTAATGATTGCCCCTTATCTGCTGCTGCACGAAAGTTCTCTTCTTGCTCTTCTATCTCTTGATTTGTCTGTTTTAAAAATTGATTGATCTCATCACTATAACGATTTTGCCCCATAACTCTTGTGTTACTACCTAGCAAAGAATCAATCACAAGGTTTTCTTTTTGACCCAGATAGCCATTAAATAGAAATAAAATCACGGTCAGCAAAAGACCCAATAGTAAAAATAAATGTGTTTTTCGTGTTTGCCAGGTTTTCTTTCCTTCAAACAGAATCAGATTCATCATTCTTTCTTCCTCCAATTTAATCGCCAAATCAGAACTAAAATTAGGTTCCAACTCACTAAAACGACCAATTGAATGAAATAAGAGGTTGAAAAGCTACCACTGATTTCTGCTACCTTGCTATACGTATTCATGTAGAAAAAAGGCAGACTAACACTGATTGCATGGATCTTTGAGAACAGTGCTTCTAAAATAACCGGAACAAACATGCTCACTAGAAATAATCCAAGGACTTCTAGCGCATTTTTCAGCCACTTAGATAACAACAATAACAAACTAATTGCAAATAAGATAAAAAGCAACTGTAAGCTGATTGCTTGAAGTAAAAAATTCCATAATGGGATCAATTTAAAGGTCGTTCCTTGATAGATTGTGATTGGATACATCAAGGAACCTGTTCCATGCACAACACTTGCTACGATAAACCCTAGTACGAGTAACATTGTCAAACCACCAATAAAAACACTGACCGCTAGTACATATTTACGCTGGAAAAATCGCTTGTTAGTGATTGGCTGCACCGCCATAAACAAATAATTTTTCCGTTCATATTCACTTGTTAAAAAGTCAAAAAAGAATAAACCAATCATGATCACAATCAAAAAATTCATCCAATGATCTAGCAAATAATAGACAAAATAAAACCCTTGTTGCCCAATGTCTAAATTAGTCATGGGTATTTTTCGATCAAGAAGCCACTGATTGTGTGCCAACTGCTCGGCAATATTAGATTCATTACGCCACGGTTCACCACCAAGATCTAAATATTTCTGTTGTAGAGTTAGACGCTCTGTTTGAATTTTGGTTTTTTCAAGCCACTTTTTCTCCAACTGAGCGGTATGTTCATCTTCTAAGAGATAAATAATATCGACAAGGTTTGTTTGAAGTTCTTGCGCTTTGTTAGAAGACAGTTCCTCGTTTTCATCTAAAAGCAACAATAATTTATAATTTCCCTTTGGTCCAGTATACCCTTGTGGTGGATCGATTTCATCATTGATTGCTTTTAAGTGGTCAAAAACAGCTTGATCTGCTCCTAGATTTTTATAATAAAGATTCGTTAATGAAACAAAAACCGACAGCAGAGCAAAACCGATTAAGATCATATTTTTAGGATTTTTGATCCACTTTTTCCATTCAAAGATCATAATGAGCCCCGCTGATTTTGCCCATATAAATTAAAATAGACTGATTCTAACTGACCATTTGTCACCTGACAATCAAATAATTCTATCTCCTGTTCTTCGCAAAAAGAGTGAAAAACAGCAAATTGCTGTTTTGAAAAGGTTCCGACTAATTTATATTCAGAGAGTTTGGTGCATGGAACGTCGATGCGCGATAGAAAAGAGAGGGCCTTTTCGAGATCTTTTAAAACCAGCGTATATTCTATTGCATCGATCATAACATCTGCTTTTTCGATTAACTTTCCTTCATACAGAAAGAGCACATGCTCCGTTACTTTTTCAATTTCCTCAAGATTGTGAGAAGAAATAATTATTGAGACACCTTTATTAGCCAGCGCTCGAATAATATTGCGTACCTTGATAATACTATTTGGATCTAAGCCATTTAACGGTTCATCCATCAATAATAATTCAGGCTGGTTGATCAACGATACCGTTAACAATAAGTGCTGCTTCATTCCTAAAGAATAGTGTTTGACTTTCTTTTTCAGGTACTCTTCAATTCCCAGCTCTACGACCAATCGTTGAAGCTCCTCTTTTGATTGGCCTTGTTCTTTACGGACAAATTCTAAATGATCCCAACCCGTCAAATTCCCATATAAAATAGAAGAATCCTGTAAATAAGACATTTTATAAAATAAACGATAATCTGTATTTGGCTGTTCGAATATTCTAATCGTCCCTGAATCGATCTGATCGATATTTGCAATACTATTTAATAACGTTGTTTTCCCCGTCCCATTTGGTGCCACTAAGGCAATGATCTTGGGTTCATCCAACGAAAAATCAAGTTCATCTAACACTTGTTGTTCACCAAAATATTTGGTTACTCCTTTGATTTCTAAAATCTTCCCCATGTTTATTTTTCTCCTATTTTTCTTGATTGCTCTGTATTTCCACAATCTTTCATCTACTATTTTATCATTAAGCAACAGACGTAGACTTGTCCTTTCAATGAAAAATATGTGAATAAAGTTAGAAGGCTGTCTTTACGCAAATAAAAATAGGCACCCATGTTGTCGGCTGTAACGACAACCATTTGGGTGCAGATCAAGTGAATCTTTAACTAACAAATCAGTCCCTCATTTTAAAACCATGATTGCCTCTGGAGCAAGACTGAACCTTGTAACCTTATTGGCTTCAACCTGTTTACTCCCTTTCCACCAAAGATCGATTTCCTTGCAAATAAACCAAGCGTTTTGTTCAAACGGTGTTTGTTGACTACTGACATATTGCACATGCAGTTGATTGACTTCAAGCTCATCAAACAGCAAATCGTGTGCTCGAATGCCAATATAACAGCAATCTTTCGGTACTTTTTCAGCAACTGTCAATGGTATTTGCCATCCACTCACTTGAACTGTATGGGAATCAAGCCGTTCAATTGGAAAAATATTTTTACAGCCTGTTAATCGAGCCGCTTCTAGCGTTTGAGGTTGTTTAAACAACTCAGTCGTTGCTCCTTTGATCAAACCTGATTCAGTCATGATTCCAAGCATTGGACAAAGACGATACAGTTCATCTAAACTATGACTAACAATCAACACATTGCCTTTAAAATTCTTCAAACGTTTTTGTAATTCAAGTTGAAGCTCTTCTTTTAACGAGGTATCTAAAGCAGAAAATGGTTCATCCAATAATAACAATTCAGGTTCTGAGGCCAACATACGCGCTAAAGCTGTCCGTTGCTTTTGTCCACCTGAAAGCTGTCTAGGGTAACTACTTTTTACATTTTCTAAATGAAACATCCGCAACAGCTCTACAACCAATTGTGAATCTTTCGTCACACTACTTAAGTTTTTATATACTGTTAAATGAGGAAACAAGGCATATTGCTGAAACAATAAACCAACTTTACGTTGTTGCGGTGGTAAATCGATCCCTTTTTCCTGATCAAACAACACGCGATCACCTAATTGAATCCTTCCTGAATCTGGTGTTTCGATACCAGCAATACATTTAAGCAGCATACTTTTCCCACACCCCGATGCCCCTAAAATACCTAGAGTTGTTGCGTCTATCTCAAAGCTAGCTGTCAGCAGATGATCTCGTAGCTTTTTTTGAATATCAACAAACAGTTTCACGCGTGCGTCCTCCTTGATTTCCGGCTAAACAACTCCGTTAGAAATAACATCAGCAAACAAATGATCACGATGATGGCAACGTACTTTTGCGCTAAAGCCCAGTCTCCTGCTGCAACAGCTGAATAAATAGCTAAAGGAAGTGTTCTTGTTTTTCCTGCAATGTTGCCTGCCAACATCGTTGTCGCCCCAAATTCTCCTAATCCTCGAGCAAAAGCTAGCACACCACCTGCTAAAAGCCCATTGATCGACAGAGGCAAGGCAATTTTCAAAAACATTTTTCTTTCCGAAAAGCCTAAGGTTTGGGCAGCGGCGATTATTTCCGAATCAACTTGTTCAAAAGCCGCAATCGCTGAGCGATACATCAAAGGAAACGACACCGCAACGGCAGCAATCACTGTAGCAGTCCATGAGAAAACGACCTTTACCGCAAAAAAATCTAATAGAAATCGACCAACTGGCTGCTGAACACCAAAAATATCCAGTAAAAAGAAACCAAAAACCGTTGGCGGCAGCACCAGCGGTAAGGTAAATAAACTGTTGAGCAAGATTTTTAATCCATGATTTTTCATACGAAAAACCTGATAAGCAATCAACGTTCCACTAAGGAAAGTAGCTATTATAGCAATACTTGCTGTTTGAAACGAAATAATGATTGGACTTAAATCCATTATACTCACCTACTTATTTATGATAAAACCAGTATCTTCAAAGTATTTAGCAACTTCTTTACTTTCTAAAAATGTGATGAACTTCTCTGCCGTTGCTTTTTCTTTTGACTTTTCAACGATTCCAACAGGATAAATAATCGGTTCATTCAACGTATCTTCTGGTAAATCCGCCACAACTTTTACTTTATCATTTGAGGCAGCATCAGTAGCATAAACCAGACCAGCTTGAGCACTGCCTTTAGCAACCCAATTCAAAACCTCTGTTACATTAGTACCAAAACTAGCATGTTCTTTGACATACGCCCAATCCCCTAAAGCTTCTAAGCCTTTTTCAGCGTATTGACCTGCTGGAACACTAGCAGGATCACCCACTGCGATCATTTCCGCTTTCTTCAAATCACTAAAGTCTTTCCAATCAACATCGGATGTACTTGGTACAATCATCACTAATTGATTTTGTAGTAATGGAACGACACTGTTTTTATCGATCAATTTTTGTGAAACTAAAGTATCCATTTGCTTTGTCGCAGCTGAAAAGAACAGATCAGCTTCTAAGCCTTTTTCAATTTGTGACTGCAATTTTCCAGAACTGTCGTAATTTCCTTCAATGGTCGTTCCTGGATTATCTTTAAGGAATGCTGGAATAATTTGCTTTTCCATAACTGATTCAAGACTTGCGGCAGCAGCTATCAATAAATGATGCTCCTCAGCCTGATTGCTAGAATTCGTTGAAGCAGTTGTTTTTTTATCGTTAGATGTACAGCCTGTTACAACCAAAAATGCTAATAGCAATAATGTAATAACTCGTACTTTCCGATTTTGTTTCATTGTTTCTCCCCCTGCAAAGTTTTTATAAATAGCCGCCATAGCCTAAATGTGCAATTTCTTCTTTGGTTATGTTGTCTTGAGCGATTATTTTCGGCAATAGCAAATCAAAAACAGTCTGTTTCGAAAACATCACACCGCCAGGCAAGCCGACAATTGTTTTTCCCTCTAAATAAGCAAGCAATAGCATCGATCCAGGTATTACGGGGGTGCCATGGGAAATGATTTTA
The DNA here is from genome assembly GCF_001886225.1 of Enterococcus silesiacus. NCBI lineage: Bacteria > Bacillati > Bacillota > Bacilli > Lactobacillales > Enterococcaceae > Enterococcus > Enterococcus silesiacus. The sequence continues at coordinate 6,736 of NZ_JXLC01000004.1, forward strand.
GCACCTGTTTGCTTGATTGCAAGCGGCGTGCGGTCATCTGGATCAACGCTCATGCCACCAGTACAAAAAACAATATCCGCGCCTTTTTCCAGCATTTCCTCAATTGTTTTTGTGATCAGCACTGGATCATCATTGACGATTTCATGAAATGTGATTGTCGCACTCGGATAATGAGATAGTTTTTCTTTCACTACTGGCGTAAAAGAGTCTTCAATCAAACCATTAAATACTTCGCTTCCTGTCGTAACAATCCCGACAGTTACAGGTTTAAACGGAATCAATGTTACAATAGAGTCTTCTCCAATTAAACGTTCTGCCTCCATTAATTTCTCCGGCTCGATTTCTAAAGGAATGATTCGTGTTCCGGCTACTTTTTGGCCAGCAGCTACTTTTTGATTGCCCTTCAATGTTGCAACAGCGATTTTCCCGATTGAATTTAGCTTAAACAGTAGCTCTTTATTTACTTTCAATAATCCATCTACTTCAGCCACGACCTCGATTTTCCCTTCTGAGACAGGCGTCGGCTGCATAAATTCTCCTGTAATTAAATAATATAAAAAATTAGCGGCTTCATTCTCATGGATCAGATCGGACTCGCCAGATGCTAAAAACAAATGCTCTTTTCCAAGTGAAAGCAGCACAGGAATATCCTCTGAGGTCACTTGATGTCCTTTGGCAAAGATTGCGCCTTTATACTCACCTCTAACGATTTTGGTAATATCTTGACACAAAATCAACCCTTGTGCATCTACTGTTTTTACAACTTTCATCTTTGTTTCCTCCGCTTAATGCTCTGTTTTTCGATCGGTCAATATATCTAGGGCATGGGGTAAAATCGGCAATAAATAGGTCAAATTTTCACGTACTCCTTTCGGGCTTCCCGGCAAATTGATGATCAAGGTTTTCCCTCGCTGTACAGCAACACCACGGCTCAGCATGGCAAGTGGTGTCTTTTGGATACTAGACATGCGCATTCCTTCACTAATACCCGGAATCGTTTTTTCTGCTACACTTAAGGTTGCTTCTGGTGTGATATCACGCACACCTAACCCAGTTCCGCCAGTCGTTAAAATCAAATCGCATACGTCACACCACTCAATTAATCGTTTTTTTAATGCTATTGCTTCATCGGGTAAAATGGTTTGTCTACTCACCTCAAAATTATCTGCGACCAGCTGTTTTATGATTTGCCCTGATTGATCATCGCGAAGACCTTGATAGCCTTTATCACTCAATGTAATGATCCCTACTTTATACAACTTCAAGCTTGTCCCCTTTTTTAATGTGCCCTTCTGCTACAACAACAGCAAAAATACCTTCTCTGGGCATGATGCAATCACCTACACGCGCGTAAATCTGGCAATGCTTATGGCATTCCTTGCCAATTTGCGTCACCACTAAAGCGGCTTCACCGATCCGAATTTGACTGCCTACAGGTAATAGACGTAAATCAATTCCTGAGACAATAATATTTTCACCAAAAGCACCGTTACCAACACGCGCTCCCCGTTCATTAAACTCTGTGATCTTCTCAAAGGACAATAAACTGACTTGACGATGCCAGTTTCCACCATGAGCGTCATTTTCTAAGCCAAACCCCTTCACTAAATCAACTTCTGGAATTTCTTTTTTCTGTGTCCCTCGCTTTTCACTAATATTGATTCCGATAATTTCTCCGACTGCCATCATCCTTTAACCTCCAATTTGTGACATTAACCGAGAATCGCCTTGACTCTCAAGAAAATGATGTTTCTCAGGCTTTTTCTGAATCGCTGAAAAAACTTGCTCTAATAATAATTCTTTGTTTTCTGTCTGTAAGGCATATTTTAGTTCACATCCGTCATCCATATGCAGACAAGTTTTCAAGCAGCCATCCGCTGTGATACGAATTCGATCACAATCAGCACAAAAGCAATGCCCTAAAGCACTGATAAATCCAATTTTCCCTTTAAAGTCTGTTACAGAAAAATAACTTGCTGGCCCATTACCTAAACGCTGATCAAAAGGTTTAAGTTCACCATAAGTTGCCTGTAGCACCGAAATAAGCTCTTCTTGCGTTTTTCCTGGACACCCCTTCCCTAATCCAATCGGCATTAATTCGATAAAGCGAACATGGATCCCATTCGCTTTAGCAAGTGAGGCGATTTCACAAATTTCTTCATCAGTTAGTTCACCTCTGGCTACAGTGTTGACTTTAATATTAGGCAAACCTACCTCTATTGCCTTTTCTAAGCCAGCCAGCACTCTTTTCAAATCACCGATTCTAGTAATTTCACGAAATTCATCTGGATCAAGCGTATCGATACTGATGTTGATTCCGTCTAATTTCGCTGCTTTTAAAGCACTAGCGTATCTCGCAAGTTGTATGCCATTCGTTGTTAATGTTACTTTTTCAATCCCGCTGATTGCTTTGATTGCTTTAATCAAAGGAACAGTATCTAATCTTGTCAGCGGTTCGCCTCCTGTAATTTTCACTTTTTTAATTCCTTGTTCAGCAAGGTTCCTGAGCAAAAAAAGAATTTCGTCAAAGCTTAACACTTCTGTTTTCTTTAGAAAACACATACCTGTAGCCGGCATACAGTAGGTACAGCGAAGATCGCAGCGATCCGTCACAGATAATCGAACATAATCAATTTCACGATTAAAGGAATCCTTCATTTTAGTTGCGCTCCTTTAGCTTTCTTATTCATGGGGTAGATGATTGGTTGAAATAAAGTGTCCACTTTTCCCACCAGATTTTTCAACTAAGCAAACATTTGTGATCTTCATTTCACGGTCAAGTGCCTTGCACATATCGTAAATCGTTAGTAACGCAATATTGGCTCCCATCAGTGCTTCCATTTCTACGCCCGTTTGACCGATTGTTTTCGTTACACAATGGACACTTAATAGTTGATCCGTTTTCCAGTTAAACTCTACTTCACATTTGCTTAAAGCTAATACATGACAAAGCGGGATCAGTTCAAACGTCTTCTTGGCTGCCATAATCCCAGCCACTCTGGCCACTTGTAGGACTTCACCTTTTTTTATCGTTTGATTTTTGATGCCATCAGCAACAACTTTGTTCATATGGATTTCTCCGTAAGCTGTCGCTACTCTTGCGCTCGTTTCTTTTTCAGAAATGTCTACCATGCGTGCTTTTCCTTGTTCGTTGATATGCGTAAACTGTAAAGGTTTATTCATTTTCACACCTCTTAAAACGCTTTCATTTTCTATTTGTTAAATATGTAACATTCTCTTTGTTTTAAGTTTATCACTACAACTAAAAAAAAACAATCTGATATAAATAATTTTTTTTAGAAATAAAAAAATTGAAAAATCTGTGAAACAAAAGTCATATTTCCTTTTGTTCCACAGCTATAAATTTAGAAAAGTGACACAGGTAAACACCCGAATCCTTCACTAAATTTTCCAATAATAAACCATCACGTAATCGCCTTCGTTCAATGCTGTCTTAGCAGGTTGGTCTATCAAGCAATTCGTTTCAAGTGTGTTATGGAAAACAGATGAGTAATGTAATTTTGATACTAAAGAAACAACACCGTTCTCTTCATATGCCCGAACAAAACGACGAATCATTGACGGCTTTAATGCCTCCATCAATTTGACTTTCCGTTTCACTAAATTTAATTCTGTACAGTTCATAAAATGAGCCAATGTTGACCAATAAAATAAATGAAGATTGACCACAGCCGCAAACGGATTTCCTGATAAACTTAAGATCACCCGTTTCTTATACAAGCTTGCCATCACAGGTGTGCCTGGTTTCATATTTACAAAGTGAAACAGCTGCTCCCCTGCTAATTGCTGAATCACTTGTGGAACATAATCTTTTTCACCGACAGACACGCCACCCGTTGTGATCAACAAATCAACTTCTTCCATTTTTTCATGGATAAATCGAGAAATCTCAGCAATACTATCTGAACAACGTTCTTTGAATATGACGTGACTACCGCTTGATTGGATAAATGCTGCTAGGGTATACAAATTACTGTCATAGATTTTTCCAGAGGTTAGCGGTGTGCCTAAAGAAACCAACTCACTGCCTGTTGCTAAAATCCCGATTTTCATTGGTGCTAAAACACGAATTTCCTTGATTCCCTGTGCGGCTAGGATGCCAATAGTTCGACTATTGATTAATTGATATTGAGAAATAATTTTCTGATTAAACCGAACATCTTCACCCACCACTCCATAATTATCGCCAGCTTTGCTTGCTTGATAGACTTTGACGATTGTATCGCCATAATCTGTCCATTCTTGTTTGATAACTGCATCGTAGCCTGCCGGGATCAGAGCGCCGGTCATGATTTTAACTGCTGACTTTTGTCTTTTTACCAAATCAGCTTCTGGATCCCCAGCAAAAATCGCATCGATGACGGTTAAGCAAACAGGTTGCTCCTTAGTAGCCCCTTTTGTTTCGGAGGCCACTACAGCATAGCCATCCATCCCAGCTCTGGGAAAATGGGGAACAGCTATTTTTGCAAGAACATCTTCGGCACAAACTCGACCTACAGCTTCTAAAATAGAAACAGTCTCTACTTTTTTTTGCTGAGCAGATACTTGCTGAATTTTGGCTATCGCTTCTTCGACTTCGATCATTCAATCAACTCCATTTACTTAGCAGGTGCAATAGCCACTGCACACACCTTGTATTCAGGAATAATCGCAATATCATCAAACGCAGCATTGGTCAGCTCGTTCACATTTCCATCAGGGAAGTGAAACGTCATAAATACTTCTTGCGGGAAAACACGATTGCCTACAGCAGCATAGGTTTCGATCGTTCCTCGTCTAGATTTAACCGTAACTTTATCCCCTTCTTCAATGCCTAAACGAATCGCATCTACTGTATTGATTTCAATATAAGAACGGTTCGCGATTTGATTGATGCCTTCGGTTCGACCCGTCATCGCACGAGTATTATAATGATACAGCATTCTGCCTGTAGACATTAAGTACGGGTAGCTTTCATCTGGCAGCTCTCTAGATTTTTTATAAGGAATTGCCATAAACAACCCTTTACCACGAGTAAACTCACCCACATGCATGATCGGCGTGCCAGGATCTTCTTGATTGCGGCAGGGCCACTGCAAGCCACCTGTTTCTTCTAATCGGTCATAATTTATACCACCAAATGTTGGGGTCACGCTTGCGATTTCATCCATGATTTCTTTGGCTGAGTCATAGTGACAAGGATATCCTAAGCGTGTCATTACGTCACAGAAAATATCAAAATCTTCTCTAGCCTCACCTTTTGGCTCGACCGCTTTCCGTACGCGTTGAACACGTCTTTCGGTATTGGTGAAGGTGCCATCTTTTTCTGCATAACTGATTCCTGGCAAGACTACGTCGGCATATGCTGCGGTTTCTGTCATAAACAATTCCTGGACAACAAAAAATTCTAAATTCTCTAGCGCGTTACGTACATGATTGGTATCAGGGTCGGTTACGATCGGATCTTCTCCAAAAATATACAGCGCTTTGATCTTACCTTCCGTTGCAGCAGGTAAGACTTGTGTAGAGGTCATTCCAACGTTTTTATTTAGCGGAACCCCCCAGGCTTTTTCAAATTTCTCCATCACTTGTGGATTTGCAACCTTTTGATAACCAGGGAAATCATATGGCATACAGCCCATATCACATGCTCCTTGTACATTATTTTGACCACGAAGTGGATTGACACCGCAACCAGGCTTCCCAATTTTTCCTACCAACATCGCCAGGTTGGACATACTCATCACACCTTCAGTACCGGTAGAGTGTTCTGTTACACCTAAACAATAGATGATTGGCGCTTTGTCTGCCTTAGCATACAATCTAGCTGCTTTGATCAAATCTTCCGCTTTAATGTGACAAATTTCGGCAACTTTTTCCGGTGTATATTCTGCTACTAATTGTTCTAGTGCTTCAAAACCTTCTGTTTTTTCTTCAATAAAGCTTCGGTCAGCTAATCCTTCTTTTAGAATGACGTGCATCATACCATTTGCAAAGGCGACATTCGTGCCAGCTTGGATTTGCAGATGAAGTTCACTGTTTTTTACTAAGTCGATTTTACGTGGATCAACCACAATGACTTTAGTCCCACGCTGCATTGCCTGACGAATTTGCGAGCCGATCACAGGATGGGCTTCTTCTGGATTGGAACCTACTAACAAAATCACTTCAACGTCTGTCGTAATATCGGCAATAGGATTGGTCATGGCTCCTGAACCTAAGGTATGCGCCAATCCATGGACTGAAGCCGAGTGACAAACGCGAGCACAATTATCAACATTATTCGTGCCGATAGCTGCCCGCATCATTTTTTGGAAAACATAATTATCCTCATTGATTGAACGAGAACAAGAAAATCCAGCTAACGAATCCGCTCCGTGTTCCTCTTTTAGTTGACTGAATTTTTCTGCAACTAAGGTCAATGCTTCGTCCCAAGTAGCCGGTTCAAAAATACCATTTCGTTTGATTAGTGGCTCAGTCAAACGGTCGCCGGAACCGACAAATTTATAAGAAGCAAATTTGCCTTTAACACATAAAAGATTTTTATTGGCCGCACCGTTGATCGGCTCTACACCAACTAATTTATTTCCCTTCACGATCAGATTCATTTGACAACCTGTACCGCAATGAGGACAAGTGGTTGGAATTTTTTTGGTCTCCCATTCCCGATAGGTTTTATGATCTTTACTGACTAAGGCACCCGTTGGACAAGCAGAAACACAATTTCCGCAGGATTCACAAAGCGACTGATCAAAAGCGGCACCGTAACTTGGCGTCATTTTAGTATCGAAACCACGTTTAGAAATACTGATTACATCTCGACCTTGACGTAATTGACAGACCTTGGAACAACGGCGACACATGATACACTTTTCTGGATCGTACTCGAAAAAAGGATTGCTCGTATCTTCTTGATGACAAGGCATTCGTTTTCCATCCGTAAAACTAGTATCATCAATTCCATAATCCAAACAATAATCTTGCAGCTTACAATCGCCATTTTTACCACAAGAGAAGCACTCTAATTTATGGTTACTCAACAAAAGATCCAGTATAAAACGACGAGAATCCTTGACCCTAGGAGAGGTTGTGTGAACCACCATTCCTTCTTGACAATGCGCCGTACAAGCAGTGGTCAAGCCCCCTTTACGTCCACCTTCTACTTCAATCGTACACATTCTACATGAGCCATCAGGTGCTAACTCTTTTAAATGACAAAGTGTTGGGATATCAATGTTTAACATCGTTGCGGCTTCTAAGACCGTTGTTCCTTTTGGTACAGTGATCATCTGGTCATCGATCGACATTGTGACTGTTGCTGTTTTTAATTTTGTTTCCATCTTACCAAAGCCCCCCTTTTACTGGTGCAGCTACCTTTTGGATGCCAGCTTCAAATTCCTCTGGAAAATAAGCTAACCCACTTTTCATTGGATTGGCAACGGATTGACCTAAGCCGCAAGCGGAAAGGTTCGTTACATGCATCAACATTTTTTCAAGGCGTTCAAGATCCCCAGCAACGGCTGTTTGTGTATTAAATTTTGTCAGCAATTCTAAAATTCGTGTCGTGCCCAGACGACAAGGTGTACATTTACCACAAGATTCATGTGCAAAAAATGCTGCTACGTTGACTAAATAATCAACTATACTCACCTGCTCATCCATCACAACGATCGCTCCCGAACCAATAGATAAATCCTTATCCCAGAGTCCTTCATACGAATAAATACAGTCATCCAGATTTCGAAGTGCGCCAATCGGTCCAGATTGGCCGCCGAAATGAATAAACTTTAATGTTCGACCTGTGGATGAGCCGCCTCCGTATTCTTCTGAATAAAGAATTTCTTGCAGCGGTGTGCCAAGATTGACTTCGTACAACCCACGATTTTTAATATGGCCAGATAAACAAATCAACTTTGTACCACCGCCATCTTCAGTCCCAAGATCACGATAAGCCTGACCACCTTCTCGCAAAATAACCGGTATTCCTGCAAAGGATTCAACATTATTCACTAGAGTAGGCTGTAAGTATAAGCCAACATCTGCTAAGTGAGGCGGTTTTACTCTTGGCCTACCTGTTTTACCTTCGATTGAATTTAAAAGTGCTGAATTCTCGCCGCACACATAGGCACCTGCACCTGAAATAATTGTGATTTTATAGTCAAATCCTGGAATTCCTAAAATATTTTCGCCTAAAAATCCGGCTTGCTCAGCATTATCTAGTGCTTCTTGAAAAATTTTCTGAATTCGGCGATACTCACCACGCATATAAATATAACCAGCTTTAGCAGAAAAAAGATAACCCGCAATAACCATTCCTTCAATCACACTCAAAGGATCATGTTCCAATAAAGCTTTGTCTTTAAACGTGCCCGGTTCGCCTTCGTCTGCGTTACAAACAATATATTTTGTATCACTTTTAGAGCTATACAAATGCCGCCATTTTTTCCCTAAAGGAAAAGCTGCTCCGCCGCGCCCTCTTAAATGCGCTAAATCGAGCTCGTCTAAAATCGCTGCTTTTTCCATTTCGATTGCGTTCAATAGACCTGAAAAACCATCATATTTCCGATACTCTGTGACATCAGTCGCCTGCTTCATTTTCGTTATACGTTTTAATAAGACTGGTTGATTTCGTTTGATCATCTTTTTTCCTCCTATAGCTCTTGATAACATCCATTCTGGAGGTCATCGATCAATTGATAAACCTTCGCTTCCGTCAAATCACCAAAAACTGTATCTTTGATTTTGATCACTGGTCCTTGATCACATGCGCCAATACAAGGAATACTATGATACATAAACAGCCCATCTGGTGTCGGCTCATCTGCTGGCACTTCCAATATCGTTTCCAACATTTCAGACAACATCCCGCCTCCGGTATATAAACAAGGCGTACTATTACAAATTTTCAAGACATATTTTGCCTGTGGCTCCGTTTTTAAGATGGCATAGAAGCTTAAAATCTCATACACACGAGCCTGAGATAAATGCAGTCGCTCCGCTACTAGTTTGGCTGTTTCTTCATCAATATATCCTTCTTCTGAATCGTATTGAATTGCAATCAGTATATTCAGAATACGCTGTGGATCTGAGTCATTTGCTAAAATAATGGCTTCTTTTTCTGATAAACTCAATGAATTCATGCTTTCTCTCCCCTATCCTGCATTTTTTTCAACAAGGCAAATCCCCTCTTTCTTTTTTATCAGCGAAAAGTTCTCTGGCAATTTTGGTTGATCTAAAATAATATCTGCCTGCTCGATGACTGTTGCAGCAGTTTTTTTGATACTTTTTTGATTACCCATCATAATAAACAAACCAGGTTTGACTACTTCTCGAATTGAATTTGACTCACAAATAATTAGCGTATCTCTTGGAACATATTGGAGAAACGTTAAAAAACCCTCCAGCAAATGGTCATGGAATACTTTTAACAAATAGACCTTCTTACACCCTGCTCTTAGCAGCTGCATCGTATCTTTTGATCCGCTACAATTCTTTTCCTCAATCAGTTCGTACCCTTCATCAATGCTCGTACAAATCCCACAGCCCGTTTCACCGCGCTGACATTTTCCACGAGCTCCACTGATTGTAATAACTTTTAAGCCATATATAGAAAAATGACGATAATTTGCGGCAATCAATTCTTTGGCAAGCGTTGTTTTTCCACTATTACGTCCCGTAGAACCAATTTGGATCATATCAGGAAATTCAATATTTTTCATAAGCACCCTCCGGCTCACTCGTTTCTTGCTTCTCGCTATTAAGATACATCAACGGTACTGCCAAAAATAAGCTGCCGCCAACCGCATTCCCTAAAAATACAAACAACATATTAATAAGGTAATCAGACCACAAAATAGTACTAGCATGTGAAAAAATAGCCGCAGGTATAATAAAGGCATTCGCTACCACATGCTGAAAACCACAAACCACAAAAACCATCACTGGAAACCAGAGACCAAACATTTTACCTAGATAACTCTTGCCCATAGCGCCAAGATAAACCGCTAAACAAACAAAAATATTACAACCGATTCCTGAAATAAATGCTACCAGTGGTGAATCTCCAATTTTCGCTTGAGCAACTGAAATTGTCTTTTCCAAAAAAGCTCCTTCAGTCAATCCAACAATATGCCCAAAAAAGTACGCAACTAAAATGCCTCCTAGACAGTTGGTAACCAAAACAACCAGCCAATTGTAAAGCAACTGCTGTACACTAACCTTTTTTTGTAAAACACCTAGAGCCATCACCATCATATTCCCTGTAGCAAGCTCTCCTCCAATGAAAGTAAGCGCTATCAATCCTATTGGAAATAAACACCCTCCTAAAAAGGTTGAGAACGCTCCCCAGCTTTTAGGGGCTGTACCAGAGATTCTAATAAATGCTAAATACCCCAATGCGATAAAAAAACCTGCCATAATCCCTAAAATACTCAGTTTTAAAAAAGGCAACTTACTTTTAGCTACAGCCTTATCCCCTAAGCTTGTGACAACGTTCCGGCTACTATCAAAATCCATTTCAAGCTCCTTTCTTCACTCCTGTTCTCCTTGACTCCACAACGATAATTCCATTGGTGTATTCACATTTTTTAATGTAAAAGAGGAGTCTAGAGCCACGACTTTTACTGCTAATCGATCAAATTTTTTTCTAATGCGCCAATCATTTGTCGCTAGTTGCGGCTGTAAAACAGGTAAACAACTCGTACGATAAAAAGCAAACAAAGGTTCAAGACGCTTATCTTGCTCACAAATAACAACATCATATGCTTCACTATATTTCGCCATTCTTTGAATCAACGTATTATTCAAGTTAGGAATATCACAAGCTAGTAAAAAAATATGCCGTGTTTCTACATATTCTAATGCTGTGACCAAACCACCAAGCGGTCCTTTTTCTGGATAACGATCTTCCAAAATTCTTACTTGTGAGAAAATTGCTGGAAATTTACTTTGCTTGTCTGTCACTAGTAAAACCTTTGAAAAGACTTTTTTTAGCTGTGCAACACTTCTCAATAACATATATTCCCCATCTACCTGCAATAAAGACTTATCAAACCCCATCCGTGAACTTTTCCCACCACATAGAATAACTGCGGTACAATCAGCGATTTGATTTAGGATAATCACACCTCCCTAAATTTAACTCTAGTGTCCTAAAACAGCATTTGCTTATTCAACATCAACATAAAATCATTTTAACTAAAATTTTATTATAGCTAAAAAATATTTTTTAGCTATAACTTTTATTCTATTATAAAACATCCTTCCAACAAGTCAATTACTATTTTACTATTTCTTACGCTTAAATGATTTATTTTCATTGTATATGATCGTAAAAAAAGAGGCTCACTATACTTCATTACAGTCAACTTTTAGGCATTTTCTACATACGATCAATATAGAAACGCTCTTCCCTATTTTATTAAAAAAAATTAGAAGAAAGTCAACATTATTTAAGGTATACTAGTAACTAACAGAAAAAAGGAGGTTTATCAATGGACTATAAAATGACAGAAAATACAGTTTTTCCATTAGTCGAAGTAGCATTAAAAAAAGGGGAAAGTATTCAGCTAGAAAGTGGTGCGATGGTGTACCACAACGGGGAAATCAATCTTGAAGGAAAAATGAACAGCAATGGGAAGTCTGGTCTAGGCGGTGCAATCCGAGCTTTAGGTCGTTCAGTCACTAGTGGGGAAAGTTTTTTTATCACAAAAGCTTCTGGTTTAACTGATACTGCTAAAATGGCTTTAGCTCCGGCAACACCTGGCACAATTAAAGAACTACACGTTGGATCAGAGCATTGGCGTTTAAATACAGGTGCATTTTTAGCCTGTGATACATCCGTTTCGTATAATATGAAACGTCAAAAGCTTAGCGGTGCAATTTTTGGCGGCACTGGTGGTTTATTTGTAATGGAAACAGCTGGCTCTGGCTCGTTACTGATCAACAGCTATGGGGATATCATTGAAATTCATTTAGACGGAAGCAAGCCGTTTGTTGTGGATAATCAACATGTGGTCGCTTGGTCTGAATCGTTAGATTACAATATCAAGGTTGCTTCTGGACTCTTTGGTTTCACAACAGGCGAAGGCGTGGTCAATGAATTCCACGGTACAGGAACAATTATGATCCAAACAAGAAATATTGAAGGGTTAGCTGGTCTGATCACACCTTTTGTTAGCTCTGGTTCATAAAATACGATAGGATTGTTCCAAAGCGGTTTCTGTTTAACTATCCTTTAACTCATTTCCTGATTGTATCGTTTATTCGAATTTAAAGGGTGTGAAACAAAAGCGACATGCACTTTTGTTTCACACCCTTAATCCGAATAAATAATGGAAGTAGAATCAATCTTCTACTCTAAAAGTCTTCAAAACCTGCTTCTTTTTCTTGTGAAAATAAATAATGTTTTTCTGCAATAATCTGGTCAAAAAACAACACTTCTGATACCCCATAATATGGAATAACATACATACCAGCTAAACCAAAACTAAACGTCGTTGCAAACTGCCATAAAATAAATGAATAAGAAAAAATCAAATATTCAAGCTTATACCCCTGCATCAACTCTTGGCTAAGAGCCATCGCGGCCTTTGGTGTTAATTCAGGATCTTTTTTCAATAAATAATTTGTCATACCATACGACAACTGCTTGATAACACCCGGAATAATAAACAATAAGGACCATAAAAACGTGTACAGTACAACTAAAAGATTTGCGATTACTGTTCGTTTCCCATTTTCTTTAATAAATGCGACAAAGATTGTTTTAAGACTAAATTTACGTCCTTCCACATTATCAATTGCCGCCCACTGAACCATGCCACGATACAAAATAGTAACTAACAATAACAAAATACCGAATAAAAAGGCAAAAAAACCGCCAAAATTGGAATCTATTGTTGTTGTCTGTGTATACGTAACCGTTCGTGTCGTATTTTTCAACGGTGTTATAGCAGCTTTGTGGGAAAGTGAATCTAAATTTTTCCCTCTATAATCGTCTTCATCATAAGAATCCTCTTCATAAAAACCTTTATCATAGCCTTCGTCATAGCCCTCAAAATAACCATCATCATAGCCTTTTTGATACTCATTATTGTGTCGATTTGACTTTTCTGAATAGTCATCTTGCCAAGATTTATACTCATTTGATTGATCTTGTGTACTAATCGGTGCTTGAAACAGAACTACTATAAAAAAGAAATAAATAAATAAAGCTGCACTTGGAATAATAGCTAGTAAGCTCCAATTTCCATAATAACCATGCAGATGGCTCTGGGCTTTCTTTTTCAACTCACTTCGAATCATATTTTTATTCTCCTTTTAACTTTGTTAGAGGTAACTATCTAGTTTAACACTTTTACAATTATACCTTGTAATCAATTGCCACAACCACTCAATTCCTTCGATCATCATTAAAATTTATGAGAAATAATAAAAGTAATTGGGCCATAACTCTACGAGCTATAACCCAATCACTTGGAATCCGAATAAACGGTGGAAGCAGAAGCAACCCCTTCGTTTGTCTATTTTGATTATTTCCAGCGAATTGGGATTTGCCCTTCGCCAGTATAAGAAAGATTTGTTCCCTTTTCTATACGCCAGCTGAATCCCAAGTATTTCTCATCACCTTTTAAGTCATTCCATTCCAACCATTCACTACTTTCATTATCAGAAAAATACTTCATTTCAGCTCCATCAAATTGCTTTGACGGCACGATAGGGTCAAATAATTGATAAGAGGTCGTTCCTTTTTTTAAGGTGACCGTGGCCATTCTACCTCGAGCACTGATTTGGATATTCTTTAATTTATTCAAATTAGATAAAGCAGAAATATCTGTTGGCAGTGCTTGTGTATATTCTTGACTATCCTGTTCTTCATTTTTTTCATAGCCATCAAACAACAACTGTATCGTTTCTAAGTCTTTTAACTTTTTAAAACTATTTAACGTTAGTTGATTATTTGCCTCCAACATAACTGTTTTTAAGTTTTTTAACTCCGAGAGCTCTCTAAAACTGTTAAAATTGCCACCCTCACCTTGAACTTGTTCTAATGCTGTCAGTTCTTCAATACCAGTAAGAGAAGAATACTCCTCAAAATCTGTATCAAAGTGCGTTATATTTTTGATATCTATTTTTTTTAATAAACCGTAACTGTCAAATAGTGTTTTTCTTTCGAGAAAATTTTTTTCATCTATCTCAGCTAACTTTTCCGACAAGCGATCAAATTCATCATCAGAGATCGATCCCTTTTCGTGCTTCTCCATCAACTGGTCCATTTCAGCTCGGTAACGATCAGAATAAAGATTATCTACATCAGCAAATAATTCTTCTCTTATGCCATAATCATTAAAATAAGAGTACGGTGACTCATACATTGCTTCTACTTCTTCAGATGTGCCAATTGACAAACCTAAACCTAGCGCCAACACAACCATTGATGATTTTACTGATTTTTTCATTATTCGCTCTCCTTTGATATAAAACTATCTACACAAAGATAGATAGTTTTATATTATCGAAAAAAAGAAGATACGTCTATGTTTATTTACAAAATGATTATTTTGGCTGAACGAGGAATAATTTGTTGACTATACTTTTCACCGTAAAATAAAAACTCAATTTCCCCAAGCTTTTATTGGAAGAGAAAATAGTGGATCAGTTTCAGTGAAATCAACTTTCAAATCGACAAGCTCTCCTTTTAATCATTCTATTAAAAAAAGCATACTAAGTTTAGAAAATACTTAGTATGCTTTCATGCTTAAGGCAATTCAGAATCACTCTGGATATTGTCGTAATAAATCCATGTATTCCGGGTATTCATGTAAATTATTTTTAAGATGCTTTTTATTTGAGCTCAGGAAACTATGCCGCTTGATTGCAAAGTAAATCCAAACACCGATTCCTGCTAAAAAAAGAATCGCAAGAAATGGTCCTGCAGCATCCGGAAGAATATTAAATATATTGACCAAGAGAAATAGCACACTAGCGAACAGACCATATCGGCCTTTTTTCCTCAGGCCTTTTTCAACTGTTGAATCTTCCTGGCTTAATGGCCGGCTGCCATCCATTTCGATTTTATCTTTTTTAGCTGCGGTGACGATTACGATATAATCGATCCCTTCATACTTATACATGATTTTCCAAAAAGGGACATACGTGTATTTTGAGGTTAAATCGTAAGTGAACTTCGTTATTTTTGCATTTTTATTTTTATCGCCTGGTAAAATACCAAGCATTGTTTTCTGCGCTTCGTCCTTGGCAAAATCACGGATTGAACGTAAAACTTCTGACACTCGATCCGATGAAATCTTCAGTTGCCGAGTACCTGCTGTATAATGTTCATCAAATGGTTTTACATCTTCCACAAAAGCCAAATGGCTAGCACTTTTAGCAAATTCTGCCACAGGACCTGTCAATTCATTATTGATTAGATAGCTCTTGAAAGCTGTTCCTGTAAAAATATCACTCGAATGATTCCAGTCGACAACAGTTCGTGTTTTTGTGACTGGTTCAGAATATTTATTGCCCTTTTTGTCTTCTTTTGTTACATATTCTGTATAGCTTTCAGAACGATTGTATCCAATATCTGCCCCCCACGCCCCTTCATAGGCGACACTTGCACCTATGTATGGAATAAAAACTTGTTCCAGCTGAATATTTGTGACTTTCCCAAGGATATCCAAAGGAACATTTTCGCCTTGAATCAACCATTCAAAGAATCGTTTCTTGGCTAAGCCTTCTGGTACTTGAAATGGAATCAAATTATCTGGCTCAAACGTCAGATTATCAAATTCTTTTTCAGCTTTTGTTGTAAACGTAGAGTGACAAAAATCACAAGCGAACTGCTGTTTTTCAATATTAAATGTAACTGGCGAACCGCAATTTGGGCACAACTCAACATTTTTATTTTTTTCATCGATCGTTGTTTGAACAATATCTTGTGATGTCCCACAGTGTGGACAATGTTTTGCATTTAAATCAGTAATTGCTCCCCCACAAGTTGAACACTGATTTTGAACTAATGAATCTCCCAACCTATTTCCCTCCAAAATTAAATTTTTCCATAATTATTATCTCATTGTTTTAGTAGAAGGTAAATGGGAAAAAGGCTTATCAATAATTAAACAGCTTCTTACTTGTTTACAATGCCACTCTGTTAATTATGTTTAATTCACAAAACTATTCAAAAAACATATAATTCTTTTTTAATAGATATTATTCTTTTTTATTAGAAATATTTATTGACTTTTTTGTAATATACAATATACTGTTCTTTATTGATTATTATCAAAAGATGAAAGGGTTGAAAAGAAAAATGAAAAAATTTAAAACGTTTATTGTTGGCTTATTTTTACTAAGTTTACTATTACCAACTAATGCGCTAGCTAGCGAAAATATCGTGATTATCAGTGAGGAAAATGAGGTGGAGCCGTCATTGAATCGCACGAATACAATCCGCTCTCAAGTAGAACCAAATGAATCATTTGAAGCCAAAACAATGGCTGAAAGAGAACAATTACCGCAAAGAGAACAGGAAGTTATCGATCAGATAGAACGCTATTTAACCGAGAACTCAAATCCAAATGCCCGTAATTTTGGACCTGTCATAAACAGATTAGTCGCTTCTTTAGCTTTCGATATTACCGTTAAAAGAGACAATACTCTTTTTTCTGATTTAGCTGGTATGTCAGGTATAAGCAATAGTAGTCCTTGGTTTGAACACGTTGCTGGTAAAAGCGAGCGAAGCATTACAGTTTTTGATGAACCAACTCAATCAAATTTAACGCTACATGCTTATTATGTCGATAATCACTCTGACAAAACTGCTGTTGTTCAGCATGGCTACCGCTCTAATCCTATGCAGATCATGTTAGAAGCCGAATTTCTGTATGAGCTTGGCTATAATATACTCATCCCTGATGCGCGCTCACATGGCAAAAGTGAAGGAACTTATATTACGTTTGGTGCTTATGAAAAAAACGATATTAACGCTTGGATCGATCAAGAGCTAGAAACAAAACCAAATCAAAAGTTCTTATTATTTGGTGTTTCAATGGGGGCGGCAACCGTCATGATGTCACAAGAAGACCCTCATCCTAACGTTGAAGCTGTCATCGAAGATTGCGGCTATTATGCAATAGAACAACAAGCCCGAGATGTTATGCGTCTTTTGACAGCCAAACTCCAATACATCCCATTAGTCAATAAGATTGATTGGTATGATTGCGAAGATGCATTGATTGACACACTTAATAACGAATTTGTAAAACCTGTGTTAAACATCGATCTATATTATATTTCGCCGCTTGATGCCGTTTCCAAATCGAACGTTCCTAAGCTCTTTATCCATGGTACTGCCGATTGGTTTATTCCACCAGTTGCCAAAGACACACTATACACCGCGGCCCTTGGGTATAAAGAACAGTTGGCGATTCCAGATGCTGGTCATGGTGTAAACTTAAAAGTAGGCGGTGATCTTTACAAAGAAAAAGTTCGTTCATTTTTAACAACGGTCAGTGAAATGAAAGCATTGCGACCACAACTTGCTGAAGATCAAAATTTACTGATCAATACTGAATTCAAACGCAACGCAGCCCAAACTAGTTTTGAGGCTTGGCAGTTGAGTAACGATGGAAAGAATTTCAGCGCTCTCAATGAATCCAATCCTTACGAATTTGTCTTAAAACGACATAAAAAAGAGATTCTTTCAGCTCTGTCAACAGATCAAAAGGGGTTGAAATTTTACAAAAAAGGCAAAGGCTCTGCAGCCTATGCAGCACAAGAAGTACATTTAATGAAAGGACAGCCTTACGAATTAAGCTTCGACGCCTATAATCCAAATCCTAAAGAATACAGCCAACAAGTAATTAAATACGGATTTGGTCAACCACTTACACAAGAAAAACAAACCAACAAAAATAAGGTTGGCAAAAAAATAGCCTATACACCTCAAGTCACTGGACCTAAAATGATTACATTAGGCTCTGAAATGACTTATTACAGCCTATTTGGCCGTACAAGCACTGTTATGTATTTATCAAATGTCAAACTAATCAATGCCGATAAAACAGCACCAGAAGAAGTGAAAATAAGTGAAGTCACAATTGCACCAAATGAAACGCTTGTTAAAGGGCAAGGCGAACCTAATACACTGATTCAAATCGTTACCGCTAATAACGATGTGATTTTAGAAGTTTCTACAGATGACAATGGCTATTTTAGCTTAACTATTGCAAAACAGCAGACTGGTACTATTTTGCATATGATTAATAAAGATATTAAAGGGAATACAAGTGCCTCGATTATTTTAGTTTCTAATTAAAAATAACCTCCTACAGTAATATGTAAAACTGTGGGAGGTTATTTTAGTAACTCTATGAACTAACCACATTCAGCTATTTTTTTACAGCATACTCGAAGGAATAATCGTTTTAGTACTACTATCAATCAAAGCAATTATTTTTTCTCGTGGTCCATCCAACCACTCTTCATCACTGTAAAATTCATGTTGAGATGCTTCTAAATGCTGTAAGTTATGATACGCTCTGATTAAAAAATATGTATCAGGATCGTGTAGTGCTTGACCATGATTGACTATTTTCATGCCTTTTTTCTTATGGAGCGGCATGCTTTCCTTCATCATTATTTTATGAAATTTACTGCCAGTATTTTCCTTTAGTTTATAAATCAACACTTCCCAGATTTCATTCTTATTCATTTTCTTTTCTCCTTTTTAACTTCAAACAATTAAATAGCTCATACTCAAAAATGCTTCCCATTCATTGACGACTTTACTTCTTGCTGTCGCTTGGCTGAGTAACTCTTTGCTGTCGGTATTAATTTTTAATCATATAGAGCTCCTTTCGATAAATGATACTCTGCTTGTTTAGTCTAAAAATAACTTATCGAACAACAAATTACTATTCTCATCAAAAGTTTTTCAGCCTAACGCTAACGATCACAACAAGAGTTAAGCAGAACTCTCCGACTTCCACTGAAGTAAATGCTGATTCAGTGAATCTATTTCGTTTGAATCTTTATCAGATGAAAATCGAAAAGTTCGATTGTTCATTTTTATTAAGATCTTCGCTTCTGACAGCATTCTTGCTTTTCCACTGAATTTAATTTTTCTAATTTTCAAAATATCCGCTTTTCGATACTCAAATACCTCTCCATTAATCAATAGCTTAAATCTGTACTTTCCAAGCTCTATTAAAGATATTTTTTTATAAAATAGTTTATTGTAACACTTCTGTAAATAGTGAGATATGATCATCAAAAGAATACAAAGTGTGATTAATACAATCCAAAGTTGGGATGTCGTTAAATCATTAGTTGGTATATCAAACAGACCCATTATGATTCCCATACCTACTATTACTAGGAAAAAACCTAGTATAAAAAAAAGAACACCAATAAATGTTGGCAGTAAAAAGTAACTGGAATATCTTAAGGTTACCTCCCTAAGAATCGTTTTATCTTTTGAATAATTGTTCCCTTTAAATTGAACCATTTTTTTCTCCTTTTAAACACTAAACATTGTAAATCCATAATAAAACACTTAAAAACGAATCCCCAATTCTTTCAACAAAAATAAAATAGGAAATAATGTCCAAAAGGCCGCAAATATAGAAAAGAAAAAAATCATAAACCTCTTCCCAAATTGATTATCCACTGCAGAAAATATTTGATTAACGTTAGTAGGATTGTAGCGTAATTCAACCTTGGAATGAACGGGTAATCCCTTCCTCTGACCTATTGGTATTTTATGGAAATAGATCAGTTGATTGATTTGAAATTCTTTTTTGTATTGTTTGCCATTGATTGTGTATTCAACGAGTGACACTCTACCATAACTTGTTCTATCAGAACTTGTCACAGTATAGGTTGTATTGCTCAGTACGACTCCCGTTACTTTTTCTGTCGCTTTTTTATCTACATTTTTTTTGCTCAGATAAATAAGTAAAACAACCATCCATAAGACAATGGCAGGAATCACAAAAATTATTAAAACATCCTTCATATTAACTCCTTCAAATATTAAATCTACTCTTTTTAAAATGCTAAAATCTCTCTTAACGCTTTTTCGCCATTCATATTCCCGAAGGTTTTCATATCGATATCCGTACATGGAATATCCAAAGGTGACAGGAGTTTTTGTAAACTTGCCGTTTTATAGCGCACTTGAGGGCAAACTAGGACACGATCCACATAAGGTTTAAATGTTGGTTCTAGACTCAATTTATTAATTTCGCCTTCCCCACCATAGGCAATCAGCGTAGAATAGGTCGTTGATAAATTCTGAAAATCAGCAATTACATCATGAAGTTGTCCAAAGTAAACTTCTTTAGGATCTGCTGCCTTCGCAATTTTTTGACAAAACATACTAGACGTCATACCACCAGCACAGCAAATATAAACAAGCATAATTTCCCCTCCCAAAACATTATTAACTTATTATTTAGTGCTATCGTTAAATTCTTGCTTTGTTTGATTTAACAATGGACGGATATACTCTTCAACTTTCGGTTCCACATTCATCCGCATCATAAACTGACTAGGTGATTCAATCAATCCATTTATAAGACTATCTTTGTATTCTGTTACTAAGAACTCGCTTGTCTCTTTTATTTCTTTCATATCCATGATTATTCCTACTTTCTCTTTTTAAGTATTTGTATAGATTAATTATACTCGCTTTTTAAGAATAAAAGAATAATAAATCGCCATAACCATTGCATCCTTAACAACAAAAAAACTGTCTAAGCAGCTACCTGTTACTCAGCCACTTACACAGTTCATGTTACGTTTTCACTTCTGGTTTAACCTTATAACGAGTTAGATAATATTTTTCTAACCAACCTTGCCCCCAACCAATCGCCACACAAAGCAGCCAATAAATCACTGCCACCAAAATATACATCGTCATATAATCAAACGTTCTGCCCCCAACAATTTTGGCCTTTTGAAAAATATCAGGAATCGTGATCATCGCAGCTAATGACGTGCCTTTTAACAAATCCATCGCCACATTGCCTAATGCAGGAATTGAAATCCGAAAAGCTTGCGGCAAAATAATTTTACGCATCACTTTTCCAAATGGCAAACCTAACGCATACGCCGCATCCCACTGTCCTGCTTCCACTCCGGCAATCGATCCACGATAAATTTCTGCAATAAATGCACTGCTGGTCAAACTAAAACAAATACAAGCTGCGGTCAACGCACTTAATTGATAGGGCAGTCCAAAATATAAAAGAAATAACAAAACCAAACCTGGAACCCCGCGCAAAAATGAAATATAAAAACGGACAAATCCTTTGATCACTTTTGAAGGCAACATTCCTAACACTGTCAACAGAATACCAAGGACATTTCCCATCAAAAACGTCACGACACTGATGCCAATTGTATAAGGTAAACCAGTCAGCAGAAAGGGAATCGAGTCGATCATTAACTGAAAATCGATTTTTGGTATATACATCTATTCAGCTGAAACACTTTCTGTCACTTTTTCTTTTGGCTCCACTGAAACATCTGTTTGGAAATACGTCTCAGAGATTTTTTTCATAGTTCCATCCTCTTGCATCTCTTTTAATGCGCCATCAATTTTTTTACTTAATGCAACACTGTCTTTTTTTATTAAAAATCCAGTAAAGTTGGCGTTAAAATAGACATTCTCTAAAATTTTTACTGGAATATCAGGCAACGCACCGACTGACATTTTTTGTAGATAATAATCGTTTAAAATAACATCTGTCCGACCATTGGCAACATCTGTCAAATATTGATCATTTGTTGCATTATCGTAGGTTACCAATTTTGCCCCATACTTTTCAGCAATTTTCATGTAGTTTGTATTGGGTTCGCCAGCTGCTTTTTTGCCTTTTAAATCTTCAAGAGAAGCAATCCCAGAATCGTCACTTTTTCGAACGATCATGCTGTCAAACGAATACTTGATTGGGGAAGACAACATAAATTTTTTTCCTCTGTCCCCTGATAAACCAAAGTCATTCGCCGCTAAATCAGCTTCACCTTTATCAACGGAAGTAATCTGACCATCCACATTGTATTCTTTAAATTCAACCTCAACATCTAAACGTTTGGCAACTTCTGTGATGACATCCACATCATAGCCGGTTAATTTGTTTTCATCATTATAATAAGAAGATGGGAATAACGTTCCTGAGGTGGCAACCGTTAATTTCTTCGCATCCTCAACTTTTTGCCAGCTATTATCTTTTCCAGCTGTCTGCTCTTTTGTGCCACCACACGCAACGAACACTAAACCTAATGCAACAATACTAAAACTAGCGAATATTTTCTTCATTTGAACCTCCTATGATTCACGATAATATTTTGGGAGTAAGAATTTCTGCTCTTGCTCAAACAACTTTCCAACTTGGAATAATATATCTTCTCGACCTTTGGATGCCATAAATTGAATGCCTAGCGGTAAACCTGATGCTGCTACATGAGTAGGTAAACTGATTGCCGGTTGTCCCGTTAAATTAGCAAGCTGAGTAAAAGGCGTGATTGTCAGACTTTTTTCAAACATGTCGTAAATTAAGTCCTTTAACTGTAAAGCGGAAAATAACTCCGCTTGAGCTAAGTCTTTACGAATCCGATCACTCTGCAGTTCTGCATCGATTTTAGGCGCGATATCAGCGGCGGTCGGCGTTAATAATACATCATATTCCTCGAATAATTGCTCCATTTTATATGCCGCTTGATCCCACAGTTGCAGTGATCTTGTATACTGACTTGCTGGCAGCTGTCTTCCATATTGGTAGATTCCCCAAGTCATCAACTCCATATCGTTTTTTGTAACTGGTCGCTTAATGGCCTCTTCAATTCCTTCAAACATCGCAGCTGTTTCTGCACCATTCATCAGATAATAACTGTCAATCAATTGACGACCATTCACTGGATATGGAATTTCTGTTACTTCATGTCCTTGTTGTTCTAAAAATGTTGCTGCATTGCGCGTTGCTTTTATTGCCTCCACTGAAACAGGCGTACCAACAGGCGATTCCGTTAAAAAGGCGATTTTCAAGACTTGTTTCTTTGCCGCTGATTGATGTTCCCATTCCGCTTTTGGTGCTTGATAGGGCTCGGCTTTTTCGGTTCCGCGTAAATGATAAAATAACGTTTCCGTATCTCGCATAGAAACCGTTAAAGCAAAATCAATTGATGCTCCTTGCCAGCCACGCCAGCCGTCAGGTCCAACTGGCATACTGCCACGTGTAGGTTTTAATCCTATCAGTCCACTAAAAGAAGCAGGAATTCGAATCGAACCGCCGCCATCGCTTGCCCCAGCAATCGGAAACAGACCACTGGCAACAGCTGCAGCAGCGCCTCCACTGGAACCACCTGGCGAATAATCAAGATTCCATGGATTTCTCGCTGGTCCGTAAATCGTCGGATCAGAAATATTTTTAAAGCCAAACTCAGGTGCATTGGTTTTGCCCAAAGGAATCAGGCCTAAACGTTCTAAACCTTTGACAAAATTATCCGTAGAAGTCGCACGGTTTTCTTGAAATAAACGAGAACCAGACGTTGATTTCATTCCTACTTTGTCTTGGCCTAGCATTTTTAAAGGAATTGGCAAGCCAAAAAAAGGACCAGTTTCTGCTCCTCTAGCTTCGTATTGTTTTTTTGCTGCTTCTGCATCCCAATCGACAAAGGCATTGAGTTCAAGATTTAACTTCTTTACTTGCTGTGCTCGCTCATCGATCCATTCTGTCACACTTAGTTTTTTGTCTCTAAATTGTGCTGCGTAATATAAGCCGTCTTTCATGATCATCCCCCTTACGTCCCGATGATTTTATTATACAGGTTGACGGGGGATTTATAGTTTATTTTGCTTGAAAGAATCTCATTCTCAACAGTAAAAAGACTATCTTAGTTCCTTTTTCATGATTAAATCAATCTGTTCATCTTCTCCCATATAAAAAGAATGCTGACCTGCTTGAGTAAATCCCATTTTTTGATAAAATTTCATCGCAGAAAAATTTCGCTCCCAGACACCTAACCAGATAGAAGTCTTATTTAACTCAGTTGCTCGTTCTATCGCTTTTTTATAAAGCATTTTCCCAAGTCCTAGCCTTTTAAACTCTGAATCGATATAAATCCGTTCGATTTCTAGCGCATCTTCCTCAACGGTTTCAGTCTGTGCATCATTTACATTGAGTTTTAAATATCCAGCTAGTTGTTCATTTGAATAAATAAAATAGAACTCCGAATGTTCATTTTGAAGCTCACTGGTTAATTTTTCTTCTGTATACGCTTGATCAAGATACTCTTTTAAATCTTCTGGCGTATTGTCTTTTGCAAAGGTATCTGTGAAGGTTTTGATACTTATTGCTTTCAACGTTGCTAGTTCACTTAGGGTTGTTTTTTTGATTTCAATCATCATTTTTACCTCATCTCTTTCTTTACTGCATCTCAACAAATGCTTCAATAATAGAATAGCGACTTGCAAGGTTCCCTTTAACAGAAAATAAATCCTCTTACTGCTTAACTTGATTATTCTAAAGGATTATTTTGAGCTGCTAATTCATCGATTTTTTCTTTGTGTTCTAGAACTAAGTCTTTAAGCTCTTTGACCGTTATACTATTTTTATCTGTATTAGAGTCAACTTTCGTACCATTTTCGTCTATAGTTGCTTGGCCTGATAGAATCGTCCCATCTGGAGACACTAAAATTCTATCAGAATCATCACGATCCATTTCTAAAAGGGTGATAATTTCATCTGCATTCGGTCCATTAAACGTTTCATATATTTTTTCTGCACCTGCACTTTTTAGATCAATTGAAAATGCTTCTATATTTCTTTCACTTGCTTTTTTCAACGATCGTTCAATTGCTGCTTTGTCTAGTGCTTGGCTTTTGGGTTTGGATTCCTCACTATTTTGAGTCTGTACTTTTGGTTTATTATAGACAGTAAATGTTATAAAACCGATTAATAAAAGTAACAAAAAGCTGATTAGATAAACCTTTTTTTTCATATTGATTTCATCCCTTCTTTTTAAAACCTAACATTTTTATTTGGTTATTTGTCACAACCTTTACTTTAATTTTACAGGTTCGAGTGCTCTTTGTGTACTCTTATGTGTACTCTTAAATGAAAAAAGGAGACGATAATCCATTTTTCCCGATTATTGTCCCACTTTTCTTATTAAATTTTATCATTTAAACTGTCTGTTTAACTTTTCACATCACTAATTGCTTAATCTTATCAGTTCTATTCCTGCTTTATCCCACAAATCATTCATCATCTCATAATACTCATCATCCATCACAACATCTACAAGCATTTTCGTTTGATTGCCTACTGGCTCGAAGAAGTAGTGTTCAAGCATTTCGGCAAATTCAGGCACTTCCACATACTGACCATCAGTAACTTCTCCTAAGAATGCGAATTTGATTTCTTGCTCTGGTTCAAAAATAACGACTTTAGCAACCAAACCATTCCCTGACTCATCAACAAATGAAACCGTTTCGTTCAATTTCATTTCACCAGAATAGGTTGAGCCTTCTTGAAAAGCAGCAGCCCATTTTTCATATTTGCTACGATCAACGACAAGCTGCCAAGCTTTTTCTGGAGTGCAATTAAGTAAGAATTCTTTTTTGATGTGTTTCATTGTGAAGCCTCCTTTTGCATTTTTTTGCAGATACTTTTTTAGTAAATTGTTGTAGTTAAAGTATAGCATGTAAGCGGACTCAGCATGGTCTTACATGTACTGCTGATTGATAAATTGCTATATTTTATAGTGTTACTTTTAAAAAAATTAAGAACAGTCGGTTTTAGCCCTCAAGTTAGTTTGAAGCTATCATCGATTAATCCAGCGATTTGATCAAGATCCTCTACAGCAGAAAGATCTATTGTGATCCAATGCTCTTTATTCATATGATACGCTTGGTAATAGCCATTTTTATTTCTTATTATCTCATTTAATTCTGGATTTATTTTCAAATTAATGACATCAATTTTTATCTCTTCATCCCCATAAAGTTTATTTCTAGGAATCGTCATGATCAGTCCAAACCATTTTTTCTTCCGTTTATGTCGAAAGACACAATAGTTAGGGAATTTTTCAAAAATATATTCTGGATAGATCGTGTACGTTTCAACTATATACTCAATTATCTCTTCACGTTTCATCATGTCTTTGATTTTCCTTTCAGCAAGCTGAGCCTTCTTATTTTAAAAATATCTGCTTTCTGATTTTTTACTTTTACATTTTAGCTTCACATGCAAAAGAATTCAGTTGTTTGATCTTTTTGAAAGCATTTCTATGGATATGGCAAAAAAAATTATTGTATGCTATAATGCAAGTGATAAGAGAGATATGCGCTAACATACCTCTCCTATGTAGAGCCGTTTAAGACGGTAGCGGATTTTTTAGTTAAAGAAATAACCAGTTAACCTGCTAAAGTTAATGACTGGTTATTTCTTTTTGTCGTTTTTAAGCAATTCTACAACTAAACGAATTAAAGCGATGGTAAACATACCAAAGCTTAGGATCAGTTTAATTGTATCCAATGCTGACAAAAGGCTTTCTCTTTTGCTGAGAAACACAGTGAATGGTTTTATGAACTGATGTTGAACAGTACAAGGCGACTTCAGGAGCGTTGCATCCTTCGAAATTTTAGTACTCACTTTCATAAGCACCACCACCTTTCAGAAGTCGCCACCGTCATAACTTCTCTACAATGAAAAGTATATCATACTAACCAGACTTTTTAAATGAACTATTTTACTTATATCTAGCTGTCATTTGAGGATAAAAATAACCTGCTGAAAAAAATTTTTTTGTTATTTTTCCTTATATATAAGGGAGCGATTTTGAGTGTTATTTAATGGGATTTGTAAGAAAAATTATGTTGCGTGTTCGTATTCTTTTCGGATATACTTAGGAAGTAGAATAGAACGAGGGACACTTCTCTCTCTTCGGTCGCCAAGTATTGCGCATCATCAGCTCTACAAGTAATCGCTGTGATTTGCAATAAAAACAGCTCATGCTAACATGAACTGTTCAAATCTGAATATAAAAATAAATTGGCACTTCAAAGCCTGGCAGCAACCAAGCATTTGAAGCCTTGTAAAGACAGCGAACACTGCCCAAACAAGTTGCCAATAGTGCTAGCAACATGTACTAGCTTCTTTCATTGTACCTAAAGTCTGCCTATTTTTCTATAGGTTTCTTGGATTCTTTTTGGGTTACTTTGAAAAAGTGGTAGATGATTCTTTGGGACTATTGTGAACGATATTGGGTGAGGTTACCTGATATCGTTTTTTTCTATTCTACAAATTTAGTGAAAGGAGGTTTCGTTCAAAGTAAAGCAAATGATCAATGATAGATATAAGACAAGGAGACAACGTTCACTTCGTCCACCTTGTACTTTGCATCAACCACTCTGCTCTTTGGTCAGTCGTAGTCCTTCAATTCTTAGAGCTTTAGCTCTTAGAAAGAGATGAGATCGTAGTGATGCAAAGCAAAAAAAAGGCACTTCACCATCTGACAGCAATCACATGATGAAGCATTGCATAGACAGCGAACACTATCTATACAAGTTGCCAATTGCTAGCACAAAAGCACTAGCTTTCTTTATTGTACCTAATTTTACTGGGATTTTCTAGTCTGTCTGGAAACTTTTGGTTGGGATTTTGTATTTTATGGAGGGTTTGGGCTTTATCTAGGGTATTGATGACGGTATTGGTAGCTATGTTAGGATGATAAAAAGTTATAAGACACATTGAACATTTGATTAGATACAAAGGGAGCAACGACTGTTTTACAGTCCTTGTACTTTTCATCATCAAATCACTACGTTCTTTGTGATTCAAAGCAGCTTTTTCTCACTGATTACTACAATAGCGTTTTTTGTTTTGCTTTGAGAAGAAAGTGATTGAAACATCCGCAGGGCTTAGAAAAATCATCCATAAGTCGTTTTTATCACTGGTTTGTTTAATTGTTGCCCCAGTCAATGCGCAGATAGATGAGTTACGTATGTGAGGCGTTGGATGATAGTGTTCAGCGCTTCGTGTTACTGGTTTTAAGAGTACTTTTAAAAAGGGAGGAAATGGGTTATGAAAAAAGAAGGTCAGAGTTTAAAGGTGATTCCTTATCAGGATATTACGGATTTGCAGCATACATTGGATCGGTTGCAGTCTTGGGAGGAGCCGCTTGCTGTGTTGGATCATTTTTTTCAGTTTCGGAAAGGGCCGATTAATAAGAAGCAGGTTGTGAAGGAGTATTATGCTTGTGGGCATTTGTTTCATGCTTTTTTTGAGGAGTTTATAAGGTTGATGGAGATTGATGAGGAGAAGGTTAGGAAGTTGGATGGGGAGAGGAAAATTTTGGGTGAGCTTTTGAAGAAGTAATGTTGATAGAAAATAAACTAGGTTCACTGATTAAAGTGCTCCTAGTTTATAATTTCAATCAAATATATTTCCAATTAAATAATCAAATAGAAAGTTATATTGTTTTGTAACTTCATATTCCTTGTTTTCATTTTTGTCGGCTAAAATACTTATAAACTTAACATTATTACTATTCAAAATACTTTTTTCAATGTCAGGATTACCATTGAGCAGTACCATATAATTCGTACCATATCCTTTGTTGGAATCACAAATATTTTTAAATTCATTAGAAAAGTATTGATCATTCATTGAAAAACCCAAAAATAGCATAGAATACTTACTAACTAGCCCTGTTAAAATTTTTTTACCTATTTCATCTGAGTACAGTTCTTCATAGTCTTTATGAGTAACTACCATAGAGTCTAGCCTATTAATATCTCCATGTAGATGAAATATATATTTTTCATCTTTTAAGTTTTCAAAACCTTCAAAAGTTTTTATATTCTTTGATACATCATATCCATTATTCGTAATTTTATTACATTGCTCTAAAGAATCATCATAATTTGTAGTTATAATATATTCAGAGTCTAAATCTAAGAGTTTAGGTAAAATAGATTTCTCTAATTCATCTGGAGTAAAATTCTTAATAACTTGAGGTTTTATTAATTTCATTTTCAAATCTTTATGATTTTGTATAAGAGGGTTAAATTCTAATATACAATCAACTAGTTTATCAATATTTTTTTCTTCATATCGCCTCTCAAAAAGCTTTAGAAAATCATCATCAAGTCCTTTTTTAGCATTTTTAAATAACTCAAGCCACAATGGTAATCCTAAAGTCTTACTTATTCCTGCACCAACAAACGGAATTGTTCTGTCTAAATTTTCTTTTAAATCTTTTATAACAATATATGAATTTTTACTAAAATAATTATTAATTAAGCCTAAGTTATATTTTCTTAAATTTTCTTGATACTCCGGTATAAATAAATCATAGTATTCATGCTCATCGATTTTATTATCACAATATTCACATTTTTTCTGTAGTATTTCAGCTTTATGAAACTCGTCACAACACTCATACTGTATTGCTCTTCTTAAAAATTGATTTTCTAATAACTCCTCAAAAAAATGGTTAGCTTCATCCCTGCTAACGTATTCTTTTATAATTTTAATAAATGCTTCTTTCCTGCTGAAACTTTTTATATTCATAGCAACAGAATTTAATGCTAAGAAATAATTATAGTCAATACTAAAGTACGTTTCTAATTGTTTTTTCAACATAATCTGTCATCCTTCTATTTTTATTAACTGTATTTTTCATCGTTACTAAGAAGCATTTTTTATTTATAGAAATAGTAGTTTGGCTAACGTCCAAGTCTTTACTATTTTCAAAAAAATCAGTATCAAACCAGGCTAACGTTACCTCTTCTAATTGTTCAGACGAGTCTAAATCCGTATTTAAACTATAAAAAACATTTTCAAATGCTAATGGAACTTTTTTATTCCTAGCAGCTGCCTTCCCTTTGGCTAATTCTTGTCCTGTAAAACTAATTTTTGTGGGATAACAAGCAAGATTGTATTCAATAGCTTTACATTTTAAATCTTTCTCATTAAATCCTTTAGTTATATATTCACCTAGATAGGTATTAAAAATTTTATCGTATATATTTTTCTTTGCTACCTTATCCATTTTAATTTCATTATTCAAAATTTTTAATTCTTTTGAAATTTTACCTATTTGTCTTTCAATAACGGATTTTGTCATATCTTCCAACTCGTTAGAATAATCTTTTATAATTTCTTGATTCAAATTTTTACAAAATTGGAATATTTTTTTTCTTTCCTCTACATAATGACTTTTTCTATCAATAAAAGTTACTCCTAGCATACTAGAGATTATTCTTTTCACAATAGGGAAAAAAGATTTAGGTCCAGAAATTATCTCTTTTGAATAGTTTTTTAATTCGAAAGCACCTATAGTTCCATTAATATAGAATGTGATCTCTCTATTCAACCTATTCAAAATAACTGAGCACATCCGATACTCTCTTTTATTATTTTTATAAAATTGTACAACGCAAAATAGTTTTAAATACTCGGTATCGTATGATAAAACTGGAAAAACTATTTCATTACTTTTCATTGGAGTTACATAATCAAGTAGATTAAATCCATTTTTTTTCATTTGATCATATTGATCTACAATAACACATTCCTTATTAATATTTTCGATTATTCTTTTGAAACCTTTTTCAATTTCTCGGTCAGAGATGTCATTTTGTAATTTGTCAAAAAAGACATTGCTACATGTATATGTTAAGTTATTAAAAAAAATATTGTTAAAATCAGTTAAAGAAACTTTTTTGTCTAACAATAAGAAGTTAGTAAGGTTAAAAATAGTATCAATGGACTCAAATTCCTCTTTATCAAAATCAATTGATTTACATTCTAAAAACTCTCTGCATTCTCTTTTTAATTCAATCTCGTTTATAATATTTTTATATACTCTACTTCTGTAATCAATATTTTTTACTTCTGCATTTTCCATAAGCTAGCTCCCTCGAAAAGTTAAAATTATTAGAAATCATTTCAAAAATAAAATTATAATTCCGTGTACTTCTCTTTACTCCCTCTACTCTTCTCAACTGGATACTTCCGATCATTCAACTCCAACTTCTTCTCAATAATCCCCTCAACGTCCAACTCCAAATCAGAAGCCAACATCAAACTATAAATCAACACATCCGCCAATTCCTGCTCAATATTCTCCTGATTCTTCTCT
This sequence comes from Enterococcus silesiacus, assembly GCF_001886225.1. Lineage (NCBI taxonomy): Bacteria > Bacillati > Bacillota > Bacilli > Lactobacillales > Enterococcaceae > Enterococcus > Enterococcus silesiacus. The sequence continues at coordinate 37,897 of NZ_JXLC01000004.1, forward strand.
TTCGCTTCCTCACTTGTTTTCCACTGAAAATTCTCCAGTAATTCGGAAGCTTCCAAAGAAATTGAAATTGCTAAATCTTTTGGATTATGAAATTGTCGCCAATCACGATCATCTCTAAATTGATTGATTTTCTTGATTAATTCGTCCATGTTGATTTCTCCTTTTGAATTGTCATTAACTTCTCTCTCAGTTTATCATCACTTGCGTAAATATATAAACCATTGATTCCTCGTTTTAACAAAACATTGATCGAATTCAAAATGATTTGCTCTTTCACTTTGTCGATATTTTCGATTCCTTCACGACTTTTGAAGGCTTCTGAATCTTTGTATTTATTAATATCAATTTTTAATTCATTCTTTTCAGCATCATACCCAATCGAAGGCCCTAAAATTACCCCTACATAGTTCAAATCAAAACCTTGTATTGTATAAATCGAACCAACCTCGTTGATCGTCGCTTCTTCTTCTGCCCAACTTCTTTTGTAATCCGTACGATTCCAAGGAGCAGAAAAATCGCCTTCTTCAACAAGATAATCTCCACCATCTTTTTTATGGATATAATCAAAGGTTGAAACGATTCTACTTAAACCAGATTTCTGATTTCGGGCTTTTATTTCCATTCGCATATCTTCGGCGCTAGAGAAAAAGCGAAAATCAAACTCTTCATCACCAAATTTTTTTTCTGCTTCAGTCTTTTCTCGTTTTGTAACTTTAGGAAATGGCAAAATTTTTCGATCTACAAATGAATCTACCCAATGAACGATTTCAGGAGCGGCTTTCATTCTAAATTGAGTCGTTAAATGATATTCTTCATGAATTGGGTATTTATCTTTTATTTCAACAAGACTATCTACATTCCAATGACTTTTTAGCTTTAAAACTTGTTTTTCATCAAATACAACAATCGTGACTTTGCTTCTTTTTATGACCTCTTCTAATTGGTTTTCATATTCAAAACTATTGTACTTGTCTTTCGTAGAAAGTAGTAAATGTGATTCGTCAACTAACACGATGTCTGCTTGTTGTCGTTTTCCTTTGTCAATGCCATTGATAAAGCTTGTTGGTTTCATAAAATTTTTCTTTTTTAGGTTGGGCAAACTTTCAGCTATACTCTTATATGTTTTCAGCATCTCATTATGGTTTACCAAAAGATAATTATTATCCTGATTAAAGTCCACAAACTCATTGTCTGCTTTCTTTTCAGCTAAGTCTTGAATCGTTTTAAATATGGAACTCAAAACAACACTTTTCCCTGTTCCTGCTTCTCCTGCAATAAAAAAGACATGATGTTCATTTTCCGTATCAGTTAAACTTCGTTTGCAGAAATCAATTACTTTTTCTTTTAACTCTTGTTGTTCAGGTGATAAGCCACGAAAGGGTGATAATTTGAACGTGTCTTTATTTCTTAAATAATCGACGCTATGCTCAACAACTTTTTCCTCTCTAAGTCGTGTCCATATTCTAGGAAACAGCACTTCATCATAATATCTTTTATCATAATAATTATGGGATTCACTGCCTTTGATTTGGCTTCTATTTTCAACTTTATATTTTTCATCAGCAATAAAACAACTGATCAAATTCGTTTCAATATTCAACGCTGCAGATACGTTCAATGTGTCATGTCCAATCATGACAATTTTCTTCATCATTGCTTTCTTATTACTTTTTAGATGTTCAGACATTCGTTTATCAAAGCGGTGACTTTGTCCCACATACGCTTCTGGCATCTTCTTTTTGTCCGTATTATATAAGATATACAAAATAGGATAATTTGTTTCAAAAGGATCTTTTAAATTTTCAACCTCTTTTTCACAAAAATCATATTCTTTGAGCTGGATTTTTATACTATCATCTTCATAATTCATAATCGACACTCTCCCAAACACATTGTAACAATTATTTTCAAAATAGGGAATCTTTTATGTAAGAAAGTTTTAATTTATAGATAGAAACGGACTAATTTTGCGTAACAAAAAGGATCTTAGAATTATTAAACATTAGGTCTAATAATTCTAAGATCTTTTTTTGGATTGTCATTCTGAAAAAATAGGATTCTAGTATCTGTTTTAATTATCTACATTTATTCATATTTGATTATTTTTTCTAAAAATTTCCCCAGTTCATCATCTTTCATAAAAACCATCTCATGATATATATCATTATTTAAAATTATTGTAAATACTTCTCTTATCACAGCATCAATTAGTATACACTGTTTTTGAATTTCATTTTCAGTTTTTACTAGCGATCCATGTACATACTCTGACCGAATGTCATAAGATTTATTTAGTTGACTTTTTGATATTTTTACACTACTAGAATTTATTTTTAAAAATACAGGGACTTTATTTTTTATTTGTTTAGATATTTCAGTTTTCCCAGTCACAAATAATGTCTCAAATATTGACATATAATTAGATAGTTTTGATGCCAAAAAATCAGTTGTTCTAGCTTCATATAAAAATCGATTAGCTTTTTCAAATCTATTTAATTTAGGATAATTTTTTCCTGTAGGATCATTAAACATGGCGAATCCTTTGTATACTCTTTTCTTACTTTTTTGAATTTCTTTCGTTATAAATTTACCTTGTTGTTCTTTAAATGTTATTGCAGTATCGATCCTATCATTAGTAAGAATACAGTCTACAATTTCTCCTCTAGAGTCAGTCATATTCCGTCTCCCACTATTTTTACACAAAGTTGCGACATTTCCATCCTTGATAAAAGCATAGGAGCATTCAATATAAGCGGCATTATCATTAATTAGCCACAGACAATGTAATAAATTTTCAAAAAACCTATTTATAGTGTACGAAGCATTAGATAAGTCGTGTTCTCCTAATGTCCAATGGCTAATTTCTGTATAGGCTATACAATTATTTTTCATAGATTCAAGAGTTAAGCTCCCAAATTCATTAGTCATTTTTTCTGGAATAATTTCTTCTAACCATTTAGGATTATCACTAACTTTCCTAATCTCAGTTTGATACTTCTCTAAAATAATAGTATCGTCCACATCTACATTCCTCATTAACGTAATTATTGATATTTTCATTAAAACACCTCCCTAATATAAGTTTAGAGGATAAATTTCTGCATTTATATCTTCTTTAAATATAAATACTAATTATGGTACTCTTTTAAAGAAATCTCACTTATTTATTTTCAATATTTATCAGCTGCATATTTTCTTCATCCGCAGGTTCGTAACCAAAAATAATTGATTTATAGTTAATTTCATTTGTTATTTGTTTTAATTTTTCCTTTACTAATTCAATTTTCTTTTCTTCAGTTAGATCGTTCTTTTCCCAATTAGCTTCAGAAAAATTAAGTGTCATATCTCCAAAAACTTCATCAAAAGAAATAATGATTAACACATCTGTAACTTCTATTCCTAAGTCTAGTCTGCTAATTAAAATATTACATGTTCCTGACGTTTTAAAGTAATTGGTAAAACTTGAAATATCAGCATATTCAACATCGGCATTATCCAAAAAGAAATGAGAGTTTTTTATATTGTGCTCATCAAATTTTAGAAACTTAAAAATTGTATCAATATCCCTTACTCTAATATCTTCAAAAATCAATTCTAAATTTTCCATATAAATTCATTCTCCTATTTAACTTAATCAATAAATCCTTTAAAAGTTCCGTCCATGTTCAACCGTATACCTCGTCCATCCGGCAACCATTTTTCTAAAAAATTAACGCCATTTTTTGCTTTGGCGATTTTAAACTCTCCTTGTGCATTCATTATTTCATTAAGATGATTCATAGCAGTCTTATTTATTTGCTCAGAATTTCCCTTTACGCCACCCCAAATACTAGGATTTCTCCCAGCATGTTTTTGTAGTGCATGTCCAACAACTGTCTCCCCACCTCGTTTAGGTAGGGTAGCTGTTTCTGTCACTTTAGCAAAATCGACATTTATTTTACCAACCTCACTACCTCTCTCCACTATCTTAACCCGTTCACCAGATTTTTCCAAATCCCTTAACATGTCCAACTCTTTAGCAGTCAACTTCACGCCGTCTAACAAATGATCCCCTTTTTTCATCAACTTCGCTGCTTTAATAACATCCTTCACCTTATCAACCGGCGTAACTGCCAGAATAAGAAAAATACTCGACTTCACTTTTTGCCCAGTACTTGATCTATCATCCAGCAAAACTTCCACTTCATCTAAATTAAGCAACATCTTGATTGTCTCAGGTCCAAGCTTCATCAACATTTCCCAATCTTGTTTGCCTAACAACTTATTATAATCAAGCGTTCGTCCTTCATCCAGTTTTCCATTTTTATAAATCGCAAACTGTTTGCCATCATGATCTTCATGAATCACAACGATCTCATAACGGTCCTCTTTATTCTTCTCATTAAATGCTTGAATATTTTTAAACCAGTCTTGGTCTTTCCATGAAATTTTCTTATAACCATTGACACCGCCAATAAAATTGCCCGAGTTTCCCAGTACCGCTAAGCCTTGTTCGATAGAAGATATGACCGTTTGAACTTCTGAAAAATCGCCACCATGCGTCGCTTCAAAGGTTTGATACTTTTCTAAAATCTCGATCTCTTTGGCTTTTCCAAGCATACTTCGTTCCATGAAAAACTTATTGATAAACGGAACATTTTCAAACGCTTTCGCCGCGGCTTCCATTAAGATATCATTCTCAGCTTGTAGGCTTCTTAATTCTGATTTTAATCGTTCTAAATGCTCTGTATCCAACTGATTTTCAGCTGCACCAACTTCTGATGTAAAAGCCGAGACATATTCAGTTGTTGCATCATCGACTTCATAGAGTGCATTAAAGATCGCCTCAGACACCGTTGTATAACCGTCAAAATAATCTCTAGAAGAATCCCAACCTGTCCCAGATAATTCTTTCGCTCCTCTAAATTGTTGCTGAGCTTGGTTGAATGATTTAAACTGGCTGACGATTTTTAAGCGTTGGGTGGTGATTTCACTTGATAGTTCAGTCCATTCGCTATAATCAATTTTCGGCATCTTGTTCCTCCTTCTCTTTTCGTTGAAGGAGGATGAGGTCTTCTTGCAACTGCTCTTGTTTGCTTTGTTCTGATTGGCTTAGTATATGTAATTCTTCTTGTCCTTCTTCGAAATGGCGCATGATTGAATGCTGTTCTTGTTCTAAATCCTCTAAATCGATGGTTGCCGAACATTCTGCATGCGTTCCTTTGCTGTAATAGAGGATTTCATTTAAGACTTCTCTTTGTCGTTGATGTAAACGAACAATATCCTGTATAAGATGTGTTGTTTCATTTTCTTTCTTTTTCAAGTCTCTCACACGATCTTCTACTTCATCTGCCTGCCACCGCAATTTTCTTTTCTTATCTTCAGTCATCATCTAGCCTTTTCCTCTTTCTGCTTTTTCAATCGCTTGATGGATCGTCATCAATTTTTGTACATCACTAGATGCATAGCTTTCAAAATTACTGATACTTGAGGATAAAGAAGATAAACTACTCTTTAATCCAGAAGCAGCCGAACTTTGAGAGAAGGAAAAAGATTTTTTTGTTGAAAAAGAGACATCTGATAAACTACTGGTAAATTGATTTGTAAGGTTACTTACAACACCCTGGTCTGTGCTAATTTCCGTCATTTTAAAACTCCTTTTTAACTTTTAGTTTCATAATACAACCTTATCATTAACGAAATAGATAAAAAAGAGGAAAATATGACTATTTTATAGGATTATTTTACTATTTGACGACGTTGTTTTATCTATTAAAATAAAAAAAGCCGTCTCAACGGCTTTTTCCAACTCATTCACTCAAACGTTTTTCAGCATTCGTTTTCCAATGAATCGATTCATTTATTCCTCCACTAATAATTAGGCTTTTTATAGTTACTTCGATCCCAAAATCTTACCTACCATATCCAAAACACTCACCGAATAGACTTCACAATTCTTCCTCAACAAATAGACCAACTTCACCTTTCTCTATGACGAGCGGGGCATTTTAAAATCAGGCTTGGTCAATGAGCAGGGCGTTATTTTAGAAAAATAATTTTTTAGTTAGTAAATAGGCCGGATGCTGTATGAATTCTTCTACTTTCATACAGCACCCGGCCTATTTTGCTTGCTTCATTTCAACGAGATATCAATAGATCTTATGATTCTTTCACTCAGCATCTTCTGGGATCATTCACTCTTTCCATCCTCTTTATTTTCCTCTAGATCATCCCCTTTTAAAATTTCATCAAGTGAAAAATCAAAAAAGAAGCTTAGTTCAACTAATGTATCTAGATTAGGATACGATTGTTCATTTTCCCATCTTGATACGGTTTGTCGCGTGACATGGAACTTATCCGCTAATTCTTGTTGTGTTAATTTTTTTCTTTCCCTGCTTTCTTTTAATAATTTCCCAATCTTCATACAGACATCCTATCCTTAAAAACATTTTTTCATCCCAGTGTCCTGACTACATGGTAACTTAAATATCACACACTCTAAATGATTACAAAAGCAATTTTTATGTTACATTTCTTGTTATCGCACATTTTTCGGCAACATCATTCATTTAAGAAACATCCAGATATATTAAGCAAATCATAAATCAGTGTTTAAATCCTGTGACTATTAAAGTAAGCCACTTATAATAAGAAGAGAAATGTTACTTAGGAGGGAAATAATGAATATTTTAGTGGTCGGAGGAGCAGGTTACATTGGTTCCCATGTCGTCAAACAATTAGTTGATACGGAGGAGCATCACGTCGTTGTTTTAGATAATCTACAAACCGGGCATCTTAATGCAGTCGCTCAATCAGCAACCTTTGTTGAAGGTAATGTCAAAGATAAAACCTTGCTCAGAGAACTTTTCACTGCAACCCCTTTTGATGTTGTCTTTCATTTTGCTGCTAATTCGTCTGTCGAAGAATCTATGAAAGATCCTCTCGTTTATTTTGATAATAATGTCGCTGGTCTGATCACTCTTTTAGAAGTAATGAATGAATTTAGCGTGAAAGACATCATCTTTTCTTCTACCGCAGCGGTATATGGTGATACAAGTGAGCAGGTGATCACAGAAGCGGCTGATATTTTTCCGAAGAATCCTTACGGAGAGAGTAAACGAATGATGGAAAAAATTATTCAGTGGTGTCATTCCGCTTATCGTATCAATTATGTTGTTTTACGCTATTTCAACGTTGCTGGAGCTGATTTGTCTGGTATGATCGGTGAAGATCATCAGCCAGAAACACATCTGATTCCCATTGTTTTAGAAGTACCATTAGGAAAAAGGGAATTTATTACTATATTTGGAAATGATTATGATACGAAAGATGGGACCACAGTTCGAGATTATGTGCATGTGGTAGATTTGGCTGAGGCTCATTTATTGGCGATGGATTATCTATTGAACGGTAACGATAGCACTATTTTTAATGTAGGTAGCTCTGTTGGTTTCTCAACGTTAGAGATCATTCAGAAAGTTGAAGAGCATACTCAGAAAAAAATTCCTATTCGATATGGTCAGCGTAGAGCTGGTGATCCCCATTCGTTGATCGCTTCAAGTAAAAAAATCGAAGCTTTGTTGGGCTGGAAACCTAAGTATACTAATTTGGATTCGATTATTGATAGTGCTTGGAAATGGCATCAGGACCATCCAGACGGGTATCATTCTTAAACTATTTAACAAGAGCGAGACAAAACTATTGTTTAGTTTTATTTCGTTCTCTTTTTTAATTTAAATAGACGAAAAAATGGATCCTTTATAGATTTATTAGCTGATTTCTATTACTACATTGCCTTTTTTTCGACCCGACTCAACATACTCATAGGCTTGTCCAATTTGACTCATCGGATAAACCCTGTCAATGACTGGCTTTAATTGGCCATTTTCCGCTAGTTCTACTAGCCTGAATAAATCCGCATTACTTGCTCTTACAAGTCCTTTAGCGATTGTTGCAAAATTTCCATCATCTTTTAGAGCATTTTGCCAATCTGCTTTTGTGGTTTTTCCGACAGCATCAAATATATAATCATATTTTTCTAAATCCACTTTCCAGGCATCACTGGTATAAGCTAGTACATGATCTGCTCCTAATGACTTGACCATCTCACTATTTTTGGCGCTACAAACCCCAGTCACTTCTGCACCAAAATATTTTGCGATTTGTATACTTGAACTGCCTACCGCACCTGAAGCACCGTAAATCAGAATTTTTGTATGTTTATCAATTTTTACTTTTTTTAAGAAATGCAGCGCTGCAGTTCCTCCAAAAGCAAGCGTGACAGCTTCTTCGTACGATAAATTTTCTGGTATTAAGGTGATCGCTTTTTTTTCGTTTAAAGAAATATATTCCGCATGGCAGCCAAACTTCATTCCAGTTGATGCGATCACTCGATCACCAATTTTGTAATTTTTGACGTTTTTGCCCACTTGCTCCACCACACCAGCCAAATCAGTTCCTAAAATAGGATTTCTAGGGCGTTTCAGCCCAAAAACGATCTTAACGAAAGGATTTGCTGCATTTTTTACCACACAGTCGCCACTAGCTACAGTGCTTGCTCCTATTTTTATAAGAAGTTCATTTGGTTTTACTGTTGGTGTTGGCACCTCTTTTATTTTCAACAACTCAGACGAACCATACCCTTCACAAACAATTGCTTTCATTTATTTCTCCTCCGATCGTGTTTGATCGACTTCATCAGTCTCACCATAAGTGAATACTTCTTCCAATGGCAAATCGAAAACTCGCGCAATTAGAAAGGCTATTTCTATGGTTGGGGAGTACTTTTCTTTTTCGATTGCGACGATTGTTTGTCTTGATACTCCAACTAAATCAGCTAATTGCTGCTGTGTCATTTCATCTTTTAAAAAACGGAGTTTCCGTATATTGTTGTGCACATTTGTTTTTTTCATATTATGCTTCCCTTTCATAATAGAATATATATGATCCTTCTAAAATGATACCAGATGCTAGGAAAGTATAGGCTAATATTTTAAACATTGTCTCTATTGGCTGATCGAAAATTAGAGCAATCAACGATAAAAAGAACCCCGTTGCAAAAGTAAAACATAAATTTCGAACGGCTTTCAGTTCAATCAATTGATCTCTGTCATCAACGATCTGAGGTTCCTTCTCTTTTGAAAAAATGGAATGAATGATTTTGAAAAGAATCATTACAATCAATTTTATTACAATACTTGCGACTAAAAGTATGGCAAAAAATTCTGCCCAAATTTTCGGAACTTCTGGAGATGATGCAGTTAAAACAGTCATTTGCTTTAATACATTGGGATAAAAAGAAATGAAAATAATGATATTTGTTATCAATGATACCAACGCTTTTTTAGAATAATAGGTCATGATAAAACTCCTTTCAAGTATAGGTTGTTTGATTCAGTGTCAAACAACTTATACACAGGTTACCATAGAATAACTATCCGTGTCAACAAAAATAGACACAGAATCAAATTTTACAGATACGGAATCTACTTTTTTTGATAAAATCAAGACTATTGCTTAATGATAATCCTGTTATAATAACCTTTTGCCTATTATAATTTAAGCATAGCAAAAAACGGAGTAGAGAAATCTACTCCGAAAAAGTCTAACTTGTGGGGGCACTAAACAAGACTAGTTACCTTGTTTTAGCTCATATTTTTCATTAGTTCCTTAAACTGTCAGCAATTGACTAGCTTTATATCAATCTTACAGGAGAGTTCGTTGATCAGATTGATCACATATCAGCTCAATCACTTCCTCAAAATTTTCTCCATGGCTTTTCCTTTCGCCAATTCATCGATCAGCTTATCCAAATAACGAATCTTCTGCATCAACTCATCTTCGATATCCTCCACCCGATAGCCACAAATAACACCTTTGATCAAAGAAACGTTGCTATTTATTTGAGGTGCCTGTTCAAAGAATGTTTCAAAGTCCACCTTATCATCGATTTGTTTCTTTAGGGTTTCTTCATCATAACCAGTTAGCCAAGTGATGATTTCATCCACCTCAGCTTTTGTGCGCCCTTTTTTCTCTACCTTCTGAATATATAGTGGATAGACACTGGCAAAAGACATTGCAAATATTTTTGGTTTTTTAGCTTCCATATTTTCCATCCTTTATTGAGTATTTTGTCTCATTATAACTTTAATTTGGTAAATATTAAATGTTAACGATTCAATTCCTCAGACTAGCCTAAACTTGTTTATTTTCTTGTGCGCGATTCAAAACAGCTATCAGCTGTTCGATGCCTTGTTTTTCAACTTGCGTAATCAATGATGTAATTTTTTGTATACTTTCTGCTTTTTCTAATGCGATTTTTTCATCAAGTGAAAGTATCTTTGTTGGCTTCTTTTCCTGAATTGTTGGGTGATTGTGTTGGTCCTTCTTTTTATCTACTATTATGAGTATAAAAAAGAACAGTAACACGCCAATCACTAGTATAGACATGATATTTCAACTCCTTATTTTTTCCAGAAATTATTGTTTAAATCTAGGCGATAAATTGATGTAGGTGATCATCCCGCCTACAAGGATAATAATAGTAAATACGGCAATTAGTTGAAACCTAGGAAATAGTCTCATTAATCCAATCAGCACTGCTGAAAAAATAAGAAGTCCTCCGATTGCTTTTCCTAATGCCGTTCCGTTTATTTTAGCTTTTTCTTGTTTGCTTGCAGTATTATATCCAGCGATCAACCATAACCATTTGCCATGCCAAAGCTGGATACCGCAGACAATAAAAATTAGAATCATGATCAAATCAACCATTCTTTTCACCTTCCTATTTTTCAGAGCTTCTAGCTTCTATTCTCCCAAACTTTCTAGATAAATACTAGCTTTCTTTTAAATAGAAAAGAACCTCAACACTAAGGTTAAAGTTCTCTCTTACCTGCTATTCTTGTCCTAAAATATCCAAAATAAGCTGTGCATGCATCCCAGAGCCTACAGGGAAACATTCTTCCATGATTTTGAATTTTGGATGATGATTCATATAGCCACAGCCTTCTGCGGCTGTTCCGCCACCTAAAATGAAGAATGAGCCTGGTCTCACATCCGTATAAGCGGAAAAATCTTCGCCACCCATCATTTTAGGTGCTTCAAACATTCGTTCTTGGCCCACAACTTTTTCGGCTACTGCCCTGACGATATCTGTTGCTTCACTATCATTATTAACTTCACTGTAACCTAGTAAGTAATTTAAGTCATACGCCGCATCATACATCTTACAGATACCATCGATGATTCCTTCGATCCGTTTTTGGATAAACTGTCGAACCTCTTTATTATTCGTACGAACCGTCCCTTGGATTTTTGCTGTATCTGGAATGACATTCGCTGTTTTTCCTGCATTGAATTCACCGATGGAAATAACTGCATTATCAAACGGACTAATATTTCTTGACACAATATTATTCAAGTTATTAATGATTTCTACGCCGATCATGATAGGATCGACAGATAAATCAGGTGTTGAACCATGCGAGCCTTTTCCTTGGATTTTCAATGTAAAGACATCAGAAGCCGCACTAGCGGCGCCTTTTCTTGTTCCTACCATCCCAACTGGAATATTTGGCGCGATATGCAGACCAAAAACCATGTCTACATCATCCATTATACCGGCTTCAACTAATAATTTTGCGCCGCCTGGCGGCTCTTCTTCAGCTGGCTGAAAGATAAATTTCACTGTACCGGCAATTTTATCCTGCATGCCGCTCAAGACTTTAGCGGCCCCTAAAAGCATCGCTGTATGTGTATCATGTCCACAAGCATGCATCACACCAGGATTTTTAGATGGAAAATCAACGTCTGCTTCTTCCATGATCGGCAAGGCATCGATATCGGCTCTTAATGCAATTGTTTTCCCTGGTTTATTGCCTTTTAAAATAGCAATCACACTGTTTTCGGTCAGCGAGCTGACCTCTAAGTTAGGAAAATCAGCTAAAACTTTTTGAATATATTTCGCTGTTTCAACTTCATGAAAGGATAATTCCGGATGACGATGTAAATATCTTCTCCATTTCACCATATCTGCTTGAGGCATTTGTTCTTGAATAGTTGTCATTATAGTTCCTCCTTTTAATTTAAAAATATTGTCCTCTTTATTTTTGCTTGATAAACATGATCGCCACAGCTGTCAACAAACCAACAACTAAAAAGAAAATAAAGGTCGAAATATACTGGCCATTTGACAATTCAACCAATTTCCCGATAAGTGTGGGCGAAACAAAACCGCCAAGAATTCCCCCAGTCGCAAGCGTTCCATAACTTGGCGCAAATTTTGCTCCTTCAAAAATCCGCAGTGGGATACTCATCATCGTAACAAATGCGATGATCAAAAAGAAATTCGCTAGACCCATAACGATCGATAGTAAAACTAGATTACCGATATAATAAGAGCCAAATGCAGAAACTGCTCCTAAAATGGCCATGATCGCAACAACTGCTTTTTCTTTATGTTGGAAAAATTTCCCTACAACATAGCTGCCGCCAATTGAACCAACCAACATGAACAAACCACCGACACTGCTGATCACAGCTGCACCATTTAAGTCTAAGCCACGTTCACCTGTTAGGAAGCTAGGTACCCAACTTGAAAGTCCGTATAACAAGCAATTAATGAAAAATGAACTCAAGAATAAAATCCAAACTCGAATATCCGACCAAATCACAAAAATAGAGATCTTATCCGTTTTTGTGGCAACCGCATCTGCTTTTTCTTTCGTTTTTTCATTTCTAGGAATCGCAATAATTAGAAAAATTGCAATTGCAACAGCTAGAGCAGTTAAAATCATATACGCATTCTTCCAACCAGCATTTGTAATGATCGGTGATAACGCTAGCGGCCCAATAAAACCTGCTACCCCAGATGATGACAGCAAAATTCCTTGAGCAAAGGTCCGTTTTTCCGGTGGAAAATTCATCGTAACTTCTTTACTTGCAGATGACGCATAACCAGAATGAGCTAACAGTCCTGTTAAAAATCGTAACGACATAAACATGATCAACGATGTTCCAAAACCAAATAAGAATGAAAATAATCCCATTCCTAAGACTGATCCGATCAACACAATCCGGGAACCTACTTTATTGATGACCAGTCCCATCGGAATCTGCATGAGTGCATATCCTAAGAAAAAAGCACTCATGATCATCCCTTTAGCCGCTGGTTCTAATCCAAATTCCGTTGAAATCGGAATCAGTGAATACCCTACAGAAAGTTTGTCAATGTAAACCATGGTATAACCTAAAAACAGTGCGACTAACAATAACCCAGTTTTCTTTGTTCCATTTTTTTCCATAAGACCTCCTAATTTAAAAGCGGAATGGGCTCGTTCAGTCTCGACTGGAAAATAGAAAAAATTGACTGTGACGTTCTTTGTCACATTCCATTTTTATCTTTTTCTCGAGAGACTAGCCCATGCAGCTAGATAACAATAAAAGCGGAGCAGGCTCGTCCAGCCTTGACAGAAAAATAGGAAAATAGAACTGAGGTGCTCTTTACCTCATTTATATTTTATCTTTTTTCCGAAAGGCTAGCCTGCGAAGCTAGATATAGTAAAAGCGGAATGGGCCGTTCAGCATCGATGAAAAATAGGAAATTATGACTGTGGCGCTTTTTGCCTCATTCATAATTTATCTTTTTTCCGAGATGCTAACTCCGCCTTCTACAACAACATTCCACTTTACCTCTGAACTAGAATAAATGCTATTCATTAAGTATAATCTATTATCCATTTAAAATGAAGAGAAAAATGAGAAAATTATGAATTTACCATTAACAAAAAAAACAACGTCAATCTAATGATAAAAAAGCATTGATTCATAAAAACTAATCCATATTATGGAAAAATCAACTCAGAGTCTAGCTTTTTCCTCACCGTTTTCACAAGTAAATTTTTCCTAGTTCCCTTATCTTTTCTTTAAGCAATTCTACTAACTCTTTTGGTGCTGTGACCTTCGCTTCTTTTCCCAGTAATAAGAAAAATTCTGCGGTAAAGGCAATATCTGATTTATCGATCAACAGCGAAAGTTCTGATCGACCATTTTGATACTGTTGGACCCCCTTATGTAAGTAACGATTTTCTAAACATTGTTTGACGCCTGCCTCCGTCAAATAGGCAACCAGTTTTACTGCTTCTTGTGGTTCATAATCAGCTTCAATATCATCAAGTTTAAAAGACGTATCAAACACTTCTTCTGTTACACTCAACTGCTTGATTCGGTCTATTCGAAAATGCCGAGGTTCCTGTCTCTCTTGATCCAAAGCAAATAAATACCAAAAACCATTGCTAGCATATATGCCAATAGGGTCTACAACTTTTTGAGATACTTGTTTCACTGACTGATAGCATAAGTTAAGTCGTTTGTGATCTAATGAAGCGGTGATCAACTCATTCAAAAAGGGTGCAGAAACCGCCTGCTTTGGTATAGAAAGCTTAAAATGATCCGACAACTGTCTTAGCTTTTGTTTTACTTCTTTTGGTACAACTTCCAGAAGCTTCTCTTTAGCTGTGATCGTATTGACTTTGAAGGGAAAGTCTTCATAATCAGTGAGTGATTGGATTGCAAAATACAATGAAAACAATTCCGCTTCTGTAAATAAGACAGGAGGTAAAATCTGATTCGGTAAGACTGTAAAACCACCATTACGCCCTTTTTTAGACTCAACATATAACCCCAAATCCGCTAAATCAGAAATATAACGGTATACACTACGGACCGATACATGAAATTGATCTGCCAATTCTTGTGCAGTAAATTCTTTTTTATTTTGAATATACCAGAGCATATCGTACAAGAGCGTTTCTTTTTTCATTTTTTCCCCTTCTTTCTATAAACTGACAAATCCTGTCATATTAAATCGTTATACTTAGGATAAAGGAGGAATGATTATGAGTCAAATTACTATCCGTGGCGCTCGTACTAGAAATTTAAAGAATCTCGATGTAACGATCGATAAACACAAAATCAACGCATTTGTTGGTGTATCCGGATCTGGAAAATCTTCATTGGTTTTCAACACGATTGCAGCCGAAGCACAGCGTCAAATGAATGAAACCTATCCCAGTTATATTCGAAATCGTATGCCGCATTTAGAACCACCGATTGTCGATTCAATCGAACATCTTTCACCCGCTGTGATCATTAATCAAAAAGCATTAGGTGACAATCGTCGCTCAACCGTTGGAACAGCCACAGATATCAACCCAACGTTGCGTTTACTTTTTTCTCGGTTTGGTCAACCTTTTGTCGGCTATTCGGATTTATTTTCCTTTAATAGTCCGACTGGTATGTGTAAAAGCTGTGAAGGATTAGGAATTGCTACTGAGTTTATTTTAACTGAGCTCCTTGACTATGAACGCTCATTAAATCAAGGAGCTATACGTTTCCCAACCTTTGAGCCTGGTAGCTATCGTTGGAAGCGTTATGTGGATTCTGGATTATTCGATAATGATAAGCCGTTGAAAAAATTCACGCAAGACGAAATCAACCTCTTACTATACTCAGATGAAATCAAACCGCCATCTCCTAATACTGACTGGTACAAATCCGCAACCTATGAAGGGTTGATTCCTAGGATTACTCATACGTTCATACAAAATCCATCAAAAAGCTATCGACGCTATTTACCTGAGGTTCAACGCATTACAAAACAAAAAAAATGCACTGTTTGTCAAGGTTATCGTTTAAACAAGCAAGCATTATCCTGCAGAATCAAGGGAAAACACATTGGTCAATGTTTAGAGATGCAGTTAGATGAATTAAAAGATTTTTTGCGTAGTTTATCTCAAGAGGGTGTTCAGCAACTATTGCACAACATCTTACAACAGCTGGATCATTTTTGTCAGGTAGGACTAGATTATCTTAGTTTAGCTCGAGAAACAGGAACTCTGTCAGGTGGTGAATCCCAGCGAATCAAATTGATCCGTTCAATTGGCAGTAGCCTTACAGATTTGATGTATATTTTTGATGAGCCTAGTGTGGGGCTGCATCCACAAGATATTCAAGCCATCGGACAGTTGCTTCGAGCAATTAAAGACAAGGGAAACACCGTCTTACTGATTGATCATGATCCAGCTATCATTCAATTAGCAGATACTGTTTTTGAGTTAGGACCTAAAGCTGGGATTCACGGTGGGGAATTAACCAGTGTTGGTTCATTTAAAGAATGGGCTGAACAGCAAGAATTACAAGAGCCTTTGTTTAGAGCGCCTCAGGAAATTTTACCGAATACTTATTTTTTAGCGGAGAATATCTCAAAAAATAATGTTAAGAATGTCTCTGTAAAACTGCCTACACAACGATTGATTGCTATTACTGGTGTCGCTGGTTCTGGAAAAAGTTCCTTTGCTAAGGCATTACAGGAACAATATAGCGAAGATGTTTTTTACGTTACTCAAAAAACGTTACGCACAAGTCGTCGTTCAACCATTATCTCGTCGGTTGGTCTTTTTGATGAGGTTCGTCAATTATACAGCAAAAAAAATCATGTTGCCGCTAGTTATTTTAGCTTCAATGGTAAAGGGGCTTGTCCAGCCTGTAAGGGCAAAGGCTTCATCGAAACAGAATTGGCTTTTCTTGATCCAATCCGTAGTATTTGTGAGGCTTGTCATGGAAATAAATATCGCCAAGACGTCTTACAATACACTTATAATGGAAAAAATATCGTAGAATTACTCGCACTTTCCGTTGAAGAAAGTTGTCATTTTTTTACAACACAACAAAACATTACCAAAAAATTAACTTGGCTTAATAAAATTGGTCTAAGCTATCTCACGTTGGGACAAACATTAGATACGCTTTCTGGTGGAGAACTACAACGGTTAAAATTAGCTAGTAATCTTGACTGTCAAAACAAACGAATCATCTTAGATGAACCAACCACTGGATTAAGTACACAAGATATTCAAGCGTTGTTGACTGTGTTTGACGAGTTACTTCAAAATAATAATACTCTTTTAGTCATTGAACATAATATAGCGTTGATTCGTCTAGCAGACTGGATGGTCGAATTTGGCCCAGGATCGGGAAAAAAAGGAGGGCAAGTGATTTTTGAAGGCACGCCTATTGACGCAATGAGTAATCCAGCATCTATTACTGGTAAATTCCTGAATAAATAAGTCACGATTGTTCTTCATAGAATACAAAAATAAACTTTAATGGGCACTATAGAGTAATGACTGAGTTCAGAAATATATTTCTGAACTCAGCCGTTGATCTAAATTTTCGTACTACAGTTTAACTAAAATCGTTTAAAAAAAAAACACATTATTACTTTTCACCTAAAACATCTTCTACCAAAATTCTCATAAATTTTTCAGGTTCTTCAATGATTGGAGTATGTGCAGAATCATCAAATGTATAAAACTTCTTAGTAGGTGCTTTTAATTTGTCATAGAATGCTTTGGCTCCTGGATAAGATGTTTGATAATCATGAAGCCCTTGTAAAATATAAACAGGAACATCCAATTTGGGTACTTCCTCAAACAAATCAAGATATCGAATAGAGTCCATAACAGGGTGGGCAAAAGCTTCACTTTTTGTAAAATTGATTTTTTGGTTGATTGTATATTCTTTGAATCGTAGTAAAGATAGCATTAAAGTCGTATTAGTCGTTGGCTTATGTGTTAAACCACTTCCGAGCTTATTCAATGTTTTGCCACGCATTTCAAAGTACTCCTCTGTTAAAGATTCTTCGCCTTTGACTGGAAATTTTTGTAACTCTTGAAGCATTTCTTTATCATTATTTTTAGTAGCTGTATTTATCATATAGTCGTACGCCATTTTTTCATTGTCCATAGCATTTACCATTTGTCCCGTTCCGATATACGCATTATATAATTCAGGATTGCGTGAGACCGTCTCTACACCTAAAAAAGTCCCCCAAGAATGCCCCATAAGGTAGATTTTTTCCTGACCAAACCGTTTCCTTAAATAATTCGTTACTTCTACGGTGTCAGAGATCAATTGTTCTAAATTCATTGTGTCCGCTGAAATTGATTCATCATAAGACATACCTGCCCCACGTTGGTCCCACCAGCAAACGGTGAACTTATCTTCTAAACCAATATTATGTTCTTTAAAGAAAACATATTCAGGTGTTCCTGGTCCTCCATGCAAAAATAATAATATTGGATTTTTATCACTTTTTCCCTTTAAAATCATGCCTTGTTCGACTCCGCCGATTTTCTTTCGGGTAATTTCAGAGACACTTCCTTCTAGCACTTTTCCTTGTTTATCACGGTACGATTCAGTTTTTCCAGGGCTCATTACTATAATAGCAATGATACCTGTAGCTACCACTGTTAATATAAAAATGAAAATAACCTTGATTCCCTTTATTATCTTCTGACGTAAATTTTTTTGTTTAGTATCCATCGCTATACTCCTCCTACTTTTATACTTTTAGCTTTTAGAAAAAATTTTTCCCTAGCTAAGTTAGTAGTATAAAGTAGGGGCTAACACCCAAGTCAATAGCCTATTTTATTGGAAAAAAAACCTCAATAAATATTCGTTCCTTTTGATCACAGTACGTAATTAATCGAGTCCTACCATAAGCCTCACCTATTGGCTCAATCCCTTCTTGTTTTGCCCAATCTAAAAACAATCTAATAATATCTTCTGTGATATCTTCATCTTGATTTTTGTATTCTCCATCCTCCACAACTGTATAAACACATTTGGAGTAGCTTTTTGTATTATTTTTATTTAGTATATACGATGGTCTTTTCTCATCAGCTATTAACATCTTGGTGTTTAACAATCCAGCTTCATCAAACTTAAACAATCTAATTAAATTTGAAAAAGGATAGTCTCTCAAAGGGCTTTGATCTCGCACAAGGTCATAATATTCATCAATATTGTGGAAATCAGAAAATTCATTACTGACCTCAAAAAATGGGAAATCTTGGATCGTAAAATTATTTAAATGCTGTTCAAACATTTCTGTAAACGCTAAAGTCTGCTCGATTTCTTTAATCATGCGTTCCTGTTCTTTAATATTATCTCGTAATTTTTGCTGTTTTTTAATCAACAGCGATTGTAGCTGATCTGCGTCATATCCAGCTTTTACTTCTTTAATTTCTTTTAAAGTTAATCCTCTTTTTTTATAAAATCCTGTAACTAATAGCGTGTATATATCTTTAAATTGAAATTGTCTATAATGATTATCTTTATCTTTTGTAGGTGCAATAATCCCCTCTTTTTCATAGTGCCGCAGGGTATCTCTTGATAGCCCCATTATCTTAAATATTTGACTTGTTTTGTACTTTTTTTCCATTTGATGACTCCTTATATATTATGCAATTTGATTCTTGATCCTAAGTTTAGTATAACAAAAAATCACAAATTGAGATGACGACAAAAAAAGAAACAAGATTGCAAAATCTTTGTTTCTTTTATAACATATTTAGTAAAACAAAATACCTAATCAAGTATAAATTATACATAATAGTGAGGTTAAAGTGTTCCAAAATACCTACTAGCCCCAAGATTAATGATAACCATAACTCCAAAAAAGATTGCTGCAAAAGGCTGATTCATACTAAGTAAACAACATACCATAATTCCAAAAAGTAAACATTTAAGCCCTACAAGCCATAATCCCTCAAGGCGATGTCTTGAAGATGGAGCACACCAAATACTCCAAATAGCAATTATTGACACAGGTGCTAACAAACCGACCGTAACACGAATAATTTTATTAGATTGAAGAGTAAATCCCCAATATCCTAAAATAAATATAGCAAATATTTCTAGTAAAAAAGCAATTGCGATATTACTATTTTTAATTAAATTCATTACGTTCTCCCTTTTAAATGATATATTATATTTCGAGGTCTATCACAAGAAACTACAAGAACAATATTATACAGCTAAGCATAAAAATGACCAGGCTAAATAGCGTCATAACGTTGCGCTGCTTCTCCCTTTTCGTTAAGAAATAGTTAGAAATAACGGCAAAGAAAAGGAAGATAGTGATTAAGGCTATCAAGCTTCTATTGAACTGCTTCAATATTGGATATGGATCAATTGCCTATCGTTAAGATAACTAATACTAACAATCGCCCTAATGAATAAGAGTAAACTACTGATAATCCTCATTTTAATTGGTAGGACAACATTTTTCCGCCAATAACATATTCACCGAAAAGAAGCCTAGATATCAATAGTAGATGCAATAAAGCTTTAAGGAAAAAGCTATTTGCAATAACTACTGTTAGTATTTCTAGCATTATATTCTCCTTCTTTATTAACTGGTTTGAGTATATAATAAAAAGATGAACAGCACAATTACGCACAAAAAAGTAAGTACTTAGTGGAGGATAAGATTTGAAAACAGGAAAAGAAAATAAATGCACTGTTAAAGATTATGGTTTTGAAAATATAGAGCAATTGCTAACTATGATAGGTGGCAAATGGAAAATACAAATTATTTATCACTTGAGTGAAAATCATAACATTAGATATGGGCAACTAAAAAGAAAAATTCCTGAAGTCAGTCATAAAATATTATCAGCTCAATTGAAAGATTTAGAAAAGGACGGGCTTATTTCTAGGACAGAACACGACGAAATTATACCTAGAGTAGAATATTTGCTTACAGAACTTGGAAGGAGTCTTCTGCCTATTTATGAAGTATTTGGAAATTGGTGTGAGGAGAACAGGAACCTTTTAGAACTAAGACAAAAATAAAAAGATGACCTACTTATTATCGTAAGTCATCTTTTACTGAATTTAAATTTTCTATTTACCTGACTTTCAAAAAATTGTTTTATAGAAGTTACTTATATTATTTTTATTTTCGAAGCACTTCTTTTTTATGCACATATTCTTCTTCTGTGATATTCCCCTTAGCATATTCCTCATCCAGCACATCAAATGCTGACGGGCGAGCCGCTTGTTGAGCTGACTCTGTTTGCGTTGGGTTGCTTGTGTTTATCTGTTGATTTGTTCTGTTTTTCATAAAATAAACAGCGCCAATAATCACAACAGCTACCAAGACCCACCACAATAATCCCATACCAAACATCCCACCTCGCATCATGCCACGACCTCCACTGAAAAAATTTGAACAATAACCCATATCTAATCGCTCCTAACTTATTTTTATTTAGTATAAAATGAAAATATGTCAAAAGTGTGTCGAAACATTCGTTGCGTTCGTTTAACGTTCAATATGTTCGATTAATTTTTGATACGAAGCAAATGAAGGATGTTTTGTGAATTCGCTGTTTTCAAACACTAGTGTCTGTTGATCAACGATTGCTTTAGTCAAATGGTCAGAAAATGCTATAAAATCATCTTTTGTTTCTTCATGATATTCTAAAGAGAAATATTTTGATTGCCGATAATATTTTTTCAGATGATCTGCAACAATTTTTTCAGGCTGATCTGCAAAATATTCGTCATAACGTGCGCTGTCGATTGTTCCATCCGTCACAGTCAATTGGATTCTTCCGATTAGGCCATTGCCAAAATCTTCAGCATAACCGATATATTTCGTTTTAGATGGTTGTTTAATTTCTTCTGCTAACTCTGCTGCAATTGCCATCAAGCCTTCTCTTGCAGTAGTTGAGGAGCCTTTGACGGTTTCAAAATTTCCCGTTATGCGATTTTCTTCGCGCATTTGTTTTTCTACAAATGTGATTCCGTTGACGACCGTTACTAAAGTAGTGTCGGTTCTTGGATTTTGGGCTTGAAAGAACGCATAATCAGAAAGACGTTTATTCGCTCCTGCATATTTTGATGCGTAATAATTTTCAGCACCATATTCATTGAATTCAACGTTAATGATTTTCTGCGTATCATCGGTAATAATCTCAACAATGCCTTTATTCCCCACGTCAAAATAACCATCATTGGCAAAATAGTTACCTTCCATCAATCCTAGCGGAGGCTGATTTGACCAAAACATTTTCTTGAGCTTTTCTTCATAAGTGTAAAGAGGTTTTGGGTTTGAACCAAAAGTTGTTTGAGTAGCACCTGTCACCACATCATAGTTATATGAAGTATCTTCAAAAGACAGATCATTGATTCCTGCATTCTTCGTCTCCTCACTTGGCAAAACAGCTTCTGACTCTGAGGATGATTCGTTAACAAGTGGCGGTCTTACTGATGTACTGGAAGCTTCTGTCTCTATTCTTTGATCCGGCTTACAGGCTGAAAGACCAATGATACTGCACAAAATGAAAACAGCAAATAGATAGCTTTTTTTCATAGATTTTCTCCTTTTATTTCTTTTTCAAGCATTAAAGCGATAACCGCTGCCCCAAATAGTCTCTATCGGAATTTCAGATAATTTCCCTTTTTTTAGCTTTTCTCTGATTCGGCCGACATGAACAACAACTGTGTAGATATCACTATCAAGCTCATCCATCTCCCAAACTTGGCGAAATAACTGTTCTTTCATCCACACTCGATTCGGATGTTCCATAAAAAATAGCAATAAATCAAATTCTTTCGTCGTAAAAATAATCTCTTCGCCTAAAACAAACACTCTACGAGCACTTTTATCGATCATAATTTGACCGCTTTCTACCGTATCATTGGCTTGATCTGTTCTAGTCAGTAATTGATAACGTTTGATATGAGCTTCTACGCGAGCCACTAATTCACTTGGGCTAAATGGTTTAGTCATATAATCATCTGCACCTAACCCTAAGCCTCTGACTTTATCGATATCCTCTTTTTTAGCAGAAACGATCATAAGCGGGATATTTTTCTTTTCTCTAATTCGTCGGCAAATTTCAAAGCCATCCATTGAAGGCAACATGATGTCGATTACGATCAAATCAAATGGTTCATTCAGCGCCCGATTTAGACCAACCAGTCCATCACTTGCGATCTCAGCTTCCATATGATTGATTTCTAAATAATCTTTTTGCAGTTCTGCGATACTTGCATCATCTTCGATCAATAAAATACGTGATACTTTGTTTGACATTAGGCTGTCCTCCTCAGGCTTTTTTTAATAGGATCGTGACGATCGTTCCATGATCTAGCGTACTTTCAATCTCGACTTGCCCATCATGCATATCAATAATTTTCTTAACGATTGCAAGACCTAAACCACTGCCACCAGTATTGGTCGGCCGCGCCTCTTCACCTCGATAGAAATGATCAAACACAAACGGCAATTGTTCCGCTGAAATGCCTTGACCGTTGTCAGCTACACGGACTGCTACCATTCCTCGATTTTCAGAAACATCGATTTGAATGAAGAGTGGACGATCAATCGCTTTAAATTTCATACTATTTTCAATCAAATTGATGAAGACTCGATTTAACTGCATGCGATCCGCTAACACATAGCTTGGGCCTGCTTGTTGATTAGATAGTTGAAGCGAAACTTGGTTGTCTTGCAGCTGAAATTCCTCAATGATATGTTTTAAAAATTCCTTGACATCAATACGTTCAAAGTGAAAAGGAATTGCCGCTGCATCTAGTTTAGAATATAAAAACAGTTCTTCGATCAATTCATTCAATGAAAGAGCTTTGGTATGAATCGTCTGTAAATATTTAGCTCTCTTTTCTGGAGAATCTGCCACACCATCCAGCAAGCCTTCCACGTAACCAATGATCGAGGTGATCGGTGTTTTAAGATCGTGAGAAATACTTGCTACAAGTTCTTTGCGGTTATTTTCAAGTTTTGCTTGTTCCTCGGTTGAATCAATCAAAGCTTCTCGCATTTTTTCAAAATCATCCGTCAACTGCTTTACTTCCATTGCCGTTTGTTTGACAGGTTTTGTCATCGACGTTTCTAATTGACCATCACTTATCGCAGACATTCCTGCACCTAGATTTTCCAAAGGAGTAATAACCGTTTTCTTCAATAAATAATTTAAAAAAAGTAATCCACTAAGTGCCACAAGTAAAATCGTTACGATGACCAATACGCCCCATTTCGTCATAAACTCTAAAAAGTTATTTTCTTTTTTCAAGACTAATAGACTACCTGGGACTTGATCACTAAAATAAAAATCAAATTTCATATAGCGATACAAGCGACCTGCATTATCAATGGTTCCTCTTGTTTCGATGTTATTCGCGTCAAATTTAGGAAAATGAACAATCAATGATTTCTCTACTAAATCTTGAGAATAATAGGCGATGTTTTCTTGTTTGCGCACAACTACACCTAATGATTCACGTTCAAACTGATTGATCATTTGCTTTAATTCAGACTCTGGCGTCAATAGTTGATCTGGATCAGATTTCGCTATCCCACGCAGCTTGATATAGGCTAGTTCTTCTTCTGGACTCAATGAACGCTGTTCTGTAAAAGTTTTATACAACGTTGCTGGACTGGGTATTTTCCCTGTCGTTACATAAAATACAATACAAATAATTGAAAAAAGTGAAAGGCAAGCAATTGCAATGCCCCCAATATATGAAATGAGAAATCGTTTTTTTATTGTCATTTTTTTCTCCTTTGGTTCATTTATTAGGGGAACAATTGCTTTTACTCAAAACAGCTTAGAAGCTGAACTCCGGTTGAAAATCACCCGTATAAGGTTCATGCTCTACAAATACTGTGATGTCATTGCCGGATTGATCTTTCCCCATACGTTTGTACGTAAATTTCTTATCATTCAGTTCCGTCAACTCTAAAGCTGCACCATATTTGTTTTGGCCGATCGATACGTGCGCTCTGATTTTATTGTGATTCAAGACATCAAAGTAACCAAAATCGCCACGGCTAACGCCTGTTTCTAAATTGAAAAATTCATATTTATTTGTATCAGCTGCAAATTTAGCTAAACTGATAAAGTTTTGATTAAACGCCGTTACATCGTTACCTGCATCATCCACAACTTTAGTACCATTCCATAACGTTTCCCCTAAAATTTCAGCACCAGATTTTTTTGTTTCAATTTTTCCTGTTGTGGTGTCTAGTGGTTTTTCTTTTTCCGTAAAGGCTAGTTCAGTTTTATTATACGGGATATGTTCAACAAATACATCTACTTCATTTCCAGCTTTGTCTTTGCCTTTTCTTGTGTAGGTGAATTTTTTATTTGTCAGCTCCGTTAGACCGACAACGGCTTGATAATTCATTGTCTCAGAAATCAAAATCCGTTTTGTTCCATCATTTGTAATGAAAAACGTCCCTCGATCCCCACGGCTCTCACTTGTTTTAGCATCGAAAAATTCGTAGCGCCCCGTTTCAGCATCATATTTTGCTAAACCAATAAAATTGGCATTTTCTGCAGTTAAATCATTGTTGTCTTTGTCGTAAACTTTTGTCCCTTGCCAATCGGTTTTGCCTAAAGTTTTCGTTAGTTTATCCCCTTTGTTTTTATCCTTATTACTTTTTGATTGCTCTGTTTGCAGTTGACTGCTGCCTTTGGTACCTACAGACTCTTGTGCTCCAACACTGCAACCTGCTAATAATAAGACTAAACTTGATACTCCTACGATGATTTTTTTATTGTTCATGATTTCTTTCTCCCTCCTATAATTAGGTAACTCTTTCTTATTGCTTACCTTTAGTATAAGAGGTGGATGTAAACAGCTGCTAACAAGAATATAAACAAATTATAAACAATTCGCTCGACATATGATTTTCCCCAAATAAAAAAACCAGAAGCAGAAAACTTCTGGTTTCATCACTTTAAACAGTTGTTGTTTTTGGTAAATTCTCATAGAATGCAGCTTTTGTGGCAGTGATGTATGGTGTTAGCCATAAATAGCCGATTCCTAGTGTTAAAAGGGCTAAGATATGCCAACCGATAAAGCTCAAGTCTAATAAGAATAATTGACCTTTATAGCCTTTCATAAGCTGTCTACTACGAGTGATCGAATTTAGAAACCCTGGACGTACGCCCGTTTCTTCATAGGCATCGTAAAAAACAAAATAGGTTTGTGAATAAGAGTAACCTTTGATGATACCTGGGATAATCAGTAATAATGACCATAGCGTAATGAAAATAGACATTAAGACAAAAATACCGATGATACCTAAAACAACAGGTCCGGCAAAGCCACGGAAAGCGTCTGAGAATGGACGAATTTCTTGTCTTTTTCCTCTATAAAGGTCTAGGAATGTCCAAGAAATTCCAGCACTGAAAATTGCGCCAATGATTCCTCCAACAAAACTACCACCGCCGCCACCAGAGTTTCCTTCGTAGTCTGCAGTACTGTTTAAGATATCTGGATTATTTTGAGTAAAAGTGATAATAGGTATGATTAGTAAAAAGAATAACAAAAGTGCAATTGCAATTGAGACTAATGTTGGAACCAAACACATTAATAAGCTATCTTTCCAGCGGCCACGTAAAATTCCTTTTGCTTCGCTTTTTAGTTCAGCTCTTGTTTTCATAAAATTTTCCTCCTTTCATTTCATTACATTGAGTATAACAAATAATTCTTTTTTTAAAAAAACATATGCGTTTCAAGTCCTTTTTTTCTAACGAAGTTTACACAATACTCTTGCATCAGAAAATACATCGTGTGATTCTCATTTCAATTTTAAAAAAATCGATGCTATAATTTGCTTACAGAAAAAAATTTGCCTCATAAAATAAATCTACTTAGCACAAAAAAACAGTACTTACCTAGGGTAAATCACAACGCAAGGATCGCTTTCCTTCTGTTTTACTAACCTTGCAAGCAATGCTTTCTTGAATAGAACAAAACTTCACTTTATGCTTAAGATACATCAACGAAAGGAACTTACATTATGGAATTTGGAGATAAGATCAAAGACTTAAGATTAAAAAATCAGCTTACGCAGGAAAAATTTGCGATCCGTTTAAATGTAACAAGACAAGCAGTATCTAACTGGGAAAATAATCGTAATCTTCCTGACCTTGAACTGTTGATCCTAATTTCTAGTATTTTTCATATTTCGCTTGATGAATTGATTTTAGGGGGAAACAACGTGAATAATATGACTGAGAAACTAATCAAGGATACCAGCAAAACCAGACGAGCAAAATTAAACATGATCACAACCTTGATTGGCGCCTTTCTGCTGCTCTTTGGCTGTGCCTGTCTGTTTATCAAAGCAAATTCAGTAGAATATATTGATGCCTCAGGGATTTTACATGAAAATTTTTATCTTTTACCGATAGGCTTCTTATTCATTTTCTCTGGACTGGTTGTATTTTTAGTAACAGGTATCCAATTTATCATTGAGGGTATTCGTACAAGAAAAGAAGGAAAATAAAAAAAAGTAAAGTGCACTTTTACAAGTATTGCACTTTACGTTTTTTATCCATTACATTCCCAGTTTATAACAAACGCTTTATCCAATCAAATTTCTTCTGGTCATAGGGAGGGTAAATCAATTTTGCCATAGAGTCTTTTCTACCAAAAACAACTGATTTCTTATGAGAAAATGTTTCAATACTATATTTCCCATGATAATTGCCGATCCCAGATGCGCCTACTCCGCCAAAAGGTAGATCATCATTAGCTACATGAAGAATGGTTTGATTGATTCCACCACCGCCAAAAGAAATCTCACGTAAAATCTGTTTTTGAACAGCTCGATCATCTGAAAATAAATAGAGCGCTAACGGCTTTTCACCTTCTTTAACGAACCTGATTGCATCATCTAATTGTTGATACGTGCAAATCGGTAACAGTGGTCCGAATAGCTCTTCTTGCATCAGACTATTCTCTCGGCTTAAGTCAATATCAAACAAACTAGGTGCAATAAATCTGGTTTTCTGATCATATTCTCCACCATAAATCAGATGTTGTTGATTTTCATCGATTAACTGGATGAATCTAGCCATCGCTGACCCTTGAACAATACGGCCATAATCGGAATTGTCTTGAATATTTTCTCCATAAAATTCGACGATTTTTTCTTTTAAAGCCGTAATCAGCGGCTTTTTAACTTTTTCATCTACCAACACATAATCAGTGGCAATGCATGTTTGACCTGTATTCAATAACTTGCTCCAAATAATTCGTTCAGCCGCCAACTCGATATCCGCTTGTTCTGTAACGATTGCAGGACTCTTTCCGCCAAGCTCTAAGACAACCGGCGTCAAGTGTTTCGCTGCTGCTTCCATTACGATTTTTCCAACTTTAGTACTGCCTGTAAAAAAGATGAAATCCATGCGCTCTTTTAGTACTGAGGCATTATCAATTGAATGAGGTGAGAGCACTTTAACATATTCTTCATCGAATGTTTCACCAAGAACAGCACCAATCACTGAGGCGACATTAGGCGTTCTTGATGATGGTTTTACGACCGCACAATTACCAGCCGCAATCGCACCGATCAAAGGAACCAAGGTCAATTGAAGTGGGTAATTAAACGGACCAATGATGTAAACTGTTCCAAAAGGTTCTAAAAAAACTGTATTTTTGTTTAATAAAGAAGAGATTGCTCTGGGTTTATTGATCGGTTTCGTCCACTTATCAAGGTTCTTCAACATATCTTTGATTGCAGAGAGAACTAACCCTAACTCCGTTGCATAGACTTCTACTTTAGACTTTTTTAGATCTTTTTCAAAGGCCCAGTAGAAATCTTCTTCGTGCTTTTGTATATTTGTTAATAGTTGCTCAAGCTTTTCTTTTCTGAAAGAAATTGATTTTGTTTGGTTTGAATAAAAAAAGGTGCGCTGTTTTTTCATTATTACTTGGAGATCTGATTGCTTCATAGTAGGTCCTCCTTGTTTTCTTTTTAGTATAGCACCGATTTTTTCTTTTTGATAATAGAAGTGTGCCTTTTTGTTAATCAGCGGCTCTTTCTAAAATCCATGGTCGCGCGGTTCCTTCTACGCCTTCCTTATTTGTGGACGAACTAAGAATCATTTGTGTTTCTTTGTAATAAGAAAAGCTGTATCTAATCGTCTTATCTTCATTTAAATAGATCAACTCAGATTTTCCACTTTCAAAGGTCAATGGAATCGTTTCAACATCCTCTAAGTTTTCAGTTTTTGCAATTAGTAAATCCACTTTATTAGGATCAAAAGTAGCTCTTACTTGAAGATACACTGGAAAATCTGTTTCTACTGACTTCCAGCGTCCTAAAATACTTTCTTGAGATATTGTTCGCGCCTTTTTCAATTCGATTGGCGCTAAATCTCCACCTGATAATAGTTCATTTCCACTTTGCTCGACTTCATACCTTGGATAAACAATAACAGCTTCTTCTTTCACTTCAAAAATGTAATGAAATGTTTTGTCGTTTGCTTGGTGTGTAAAAACGCTGCTTCCCTCAGTGTACTCAATTTCTAGTTTCTCTGAATTAAACATCAAACTTTTCTTATCATAAACAATTTCATAGTCGCCATAATCATAACTATTTGCTTTCCATGAGCCAGCTAATATCTGTACTAAACTTTCATCAATTCGCTTTTTTGAATCGTCTACTGTTGCTTCTTTGGAACTACAAGAAGCTAAAAAAATTGAAGCAGAACAGAAGAATACAACCTTTAAAAATTTTCCCACTTTTATCATCTCCTTTAAAATAATCTTATGGTCTATTAATTATAACTGAGTGCACTGATTTGTTAAATATGTAAAAAATCTCCTCTTACTTTCGCAAGAGGAGATTTTACGTATGAGTATAAGGAGAAGAAATCAGATGATCAATTGTCCCTTTTTACTTTATAATCAACTAAAATTATTTGTTTTTTAAGTTGTAGAAAGATTTCAAACCTTTATATTCAGCAACTTCGCCTAATTGGTCTTCAATTCTTAATAATTGGTTATACTTAGCAATACGGTCTGTACGGCTTAGAGAACCAGTTTTGATTTGACCAGCATTTGTTGCAACAGCGATATCAGAGATTGTTGAATCTTCTGTTTCACCAGAACGGTGAGATACAACTGCAGTGTAGCCAGCTTCTTTAGCCATTTCAATAGCTTCAAATGTTTCAGTTAAAGTACCGATTTGGTTTACTTTGATTAGGATTGAGTTAGCAATGCCTTTTTCAATACCTTCAGCTAATTTAGTTGTGTTTGTAACGAATAGATCGTCACCAACTAATTGAACTTTATCGCCCATAACTTCAGTCATTTTCTTGAAGCCATCCCAGTCATTTTCATCTAATCCATCTTCGATAGAGATGATTGGGTATTTAGCAACTAAGTCAGTATAGAATTGGATCATTTCTTCAGTTGTTTTTTCGCCTTCGCCTGAATCAGCTAAAACGTAAACACCTTTTTCTTTATCGTAAAATTCTGAAGCTGCAGCATCCATTGCAAGAACGATATCTTTACCAGGTACATAGCCAGCTTTTTCGATTGCTTCGATGATTACTTCAAAACCTTCTTCGTTTGAACCAAGGTTAGGAGCGAATCCACCTTCGTCACCTACAGAAGTAGCTAAACCGCGAGCTTTTAAGATTCCAGCTAATGCGTGGAATACTTCAGCACCATAACGTAATGCTTCTTTGAATGTAGGAGCGCCTACAGGCATGATCATGAATTCTTGGAAGTCGATACTGTTGTCAGCATGAGATCCGCCATTGATGATGTTCATCATTGGAGTTGGCAATACTTTAGTATTGAATCCGCCTAAGTAGTGGTATAAAGGAATTTCTAGGTAATCAGCAGCAGCACGAGCTACAGCGATTGAAACACCAAGAATAGCGTTTGCACCTAATTTACCTTTGTTAGGAGTTCCATCTAATTCGATCATTGCTTTGTCGATAGCCATTTGGTCACGTACATCGTAGCCAATGATTGCTTCAGCGATGATGTTATTAACGTTGTCAACTGCTTTAACAACCCCTTTACCTAAGTAACGAGATTTGTCGCCATCACGTAATTCAACTGCTTCGTATTCACCAGTTGAAGCTCCAGATGGAACCATTCCACGACCAAAAGCACCGCTTTCAGTGTATACTTCTACTTCGATTGTTGGGTTACCGCGTGAGTCTAAGACTTCGCGTGCGTAAACATCAGTAATAATTGACATGTTTTGTCTCTCCTTTGAGTTTGTTTTATACTAAGGGGATTCGATTCCCTTAATTATGATTGTAGTGAATAAACGCGCGCTATGCAAACATTTTTTGCATAATTCATAGATTATTCTATTGGTTGCGTATATTGTTATAAGCCGTGATTATTTAACTGCATCTAACAAAGCTAAGAATGATTCAGCTTCAAGACTTGCTCCGCCGACTAAAGCACCATCAACGTTTTCTTTTGCCATATATTCAGCAATATTTTCTGGTTTTACAGAACCGCCGTATTGAATACGTACAGCTTCTGATACTTCTTTACCGTATAATTTTTCAACTGTTGAACGTACCACACCACAGATTTCATCAGCGATGTTTGCATCAGCAGATTTACCAGTTCCGATTGCCCAGATTGGTTCATAAGCAATGACCATTGAGGATACTTGCTCATTTGATAAACCAACTAAACCATTTGTGATTTGGCCTTCGATCCATTCAGCAGTTTTGCTTGCTTCGTAGGTTTCCAAAGATTCACCACAACAGAAGATTGGTGTCATGTTGTTTGCAAAGATTGCTTTCGCTTTTTTGTTGATGTCTTCGTCTGTTTCATGGAAATACTCACGACGTTCAGAGTGACCGATAATTACATAGTCAACACCTAAGTCAGCAAGTGCTGCTGGAGATGTTTCACCAGTGAAGGCACCTGAGTTTTCCCAGTAACAGTTTTGTGCAGAGATTTTTAATTCAGTTCCTTTAGCTGCTTCTACTAATTCTTGTAAGAATAAAGCAGGAGAACCGATAACAGAATCTACTGAACTATTTGCAGGAATTTTTGTTTTGACTGCTTCTGCAAAAGCTTTCGCTTCTGAAGCAGTTTTGTTCATTTTCCAGTTACCAGCGATAATTGGTTTACGCATGGAAAAGCACATCCTTTTCTTTTTATAGTGTGGCATAGTTTGGATTGGTTATACCAATCCAGTTTCACAAGCTAAACCTATCGGCATTAATGGACTAAAATTCGCGATGAAAAGCATCGCTATAATTTTTTCTATTAACGCTCAAGGTCTAAACAGCTTGTTCAACTTTTTCTATTTATCATTAATTGCTGCTAACCCAGGTAATTCTTTACCTTCTAACAATTCTAAGCTTGCGCCCCCACCAGTTGAGATGTGCGTGAATTTGTCAGCAAAGCCTAATTGGATTGCAGCTGCAGCAGAGTCTCCACCGCCGATGATTGTTGTTGCGTCTTCTAAGTTAGCGATTGCTTCACAAACACCGATTGTTCCTTTAGCAAAGTTGCTCATTTCAAATACGCCCATTGGTCCGTTCCAAACAACTGTTTTTGCACCTTCTAATGCTTTAGTGAACAATTCAATTGATTTAGGTCCAATGTCTAAGCCCATGTAGCCTTCAGGTACAGCTTCGCCATCAGTGATGACTGTTTCAACATCATTGCTGAATTCATTAGCACATACTGAATCGATTGGTAATACTAGTTTGTCACCAGCTTTTTCGATCAATTCTTTTGCTAAAGCAACTTTATCTTCTTCAACAAGTGAGTTACCGATTTCGATTCCTTTTGCTTTGTAGAATGTATAAGTCATTCCGCCGCCAATAAGGATTTTATCTGCTTTAGAGATCAAGTTTTCGATAACACCGATTTTGTCAGAAACTTTTGCGCCACCTAAAATAGCAACAAATGGACGTTTTGGTGCAGTCACTGCTTCACCTACAAATTTGATTTCTTTTTCCATTAAGAATCCAGCAACGGTTGGAATACCAGTTGACGCAATTCCTACGTTAGAAGCGTGTGCACGGTGAGCCGTACCAAATGCATCATTCACAAATACATCGCCTAAAGAAGCCCAGTATTTACCTAATTCAGCGTCATTTCCGCTTTCTTTTTTACCGTCGATATCTTCAAAACGAGTGTTTTCAAACACTAAAACGTCGCCGTCTTTCATGTTGTTAACAGCTGTTTCTAATTCAGTGCCGCGAGTTTCAGGAACGAATGTTACTGGTTTACCCAATAATTCGCCTAAACGTTCTGCTACTGGTTTTAATGATTTGCCAGCTTTATCTTCTTCTGTTTTCACACGACCTAAATGAGAGAATAAAATTGCTTTCCCACCATTGTCGATCACGTATTGAATTGTTGGAAGTGCAGCTACGATACGGTTATCGTTTGTGATCACGCCATCTTTCAAAGGCACGTTAAAGTCAACACGTACAAGAACTTTTTTGTCTTTTAAGTCTACATCTTTGATAGTCTTTTTAGCCATTAAAAGTTACTCCTATCTATTTTTTAATTTTGAAAAGAATGATTTTTCTTAAACTTATAAAAAAAGCAGGGAAGCGCGTTGCTTCCCCGCTTATTATTTCACAGTTGTTCAAATTTCACTAATGATAAGAGTTACTCTTATAAGTTAGCGAAGTACTCTAAAGTACGAACTAATTGTGCAGTATAAGACATTTCGTTGTCATACCAAGCAACAGTTTTCACTAATTGTTGATCGCCAACAGTCATTACTTTAGTTTGAGTAGCATCGAATAATGAACCGAAAGTCATACCTACGATATCAGAAGAAACGATTTCGTCTGTGTTGTATCCGTAAGATTCGTTAGCAGCTTTAGCCATCACTTCGTTTACTTCTTCAACAGTTACTTTTTTGTCAAGAACTGTTACTAATTCAGTTAATGAACCAGTTGCTACAGGAACACGTTGAGCAGCTCCGTCTAATTTACCATTTAATTCAGGGATAACTAGACCAATTGCTTTAGCAGCACCAGTTGTGTTAGGTACGATGTTTTCTGCTGCAGCGCGTGCACGACGGAAGTCTCCACCTGGGTGAGGTCCATCAAGAGTCATTTGGTCACCTGTGTAAGCGTGGATTGTAGTCATAAGACCTTCAACAACACCAAAGTTATCTTGTAAAGCTTTAGCCATAGGAGCTAAACAGTTAGTTGTACATGAAGCACCTGAGATAACTGTTTCTTTACCTGTTAAGATATCGTGGTTAGTGTTATAAACGATTGTTGGTACGTCATTTCCGCCTGGAGCAGAGATAACAACACGTTTAGCACCAGCTTTTAAGTGCAATTCAGCTTTTTCTTTTGAAGTGAAGAATCCAGTACATTCAAGAACGATATCTACGCCTAAGTCGCCCCATGGTAATTCTTCTGGGTTGCGGTTAGCAAGAACTTTAACTTCTTTACCGTTTACGTTGAAAGATCCATCATGAACTTCAACAGTTCCGTTGAAACGTCCTTGAGTTGTGTCATATTTTAACAAGTGAGCCAACATTTTAGCATCTGTTAAATCGTTGATTGCTACTACTTCGATTCCTGCTACATCTTGGATACGACGGAATGCTAAGCGTCCGATACGTCCAAATCCATTAATACCTACTTTAACTGTCATTAAAGATTTCCTCCTTATGAAAATCAAAAATTTTTTTATTTTAAAGGGTTGCCCCTTTTAAAATCTCATTTGCAGCAGCTTCATCTGTGATGAGCCACGTTTGTTTTGGTGCATTTTTCATGTAAGCGCGAATTGCTTTGGCTTTTGTCTTACCGCCTGCGATCGCAACAACATTTGAAATTTTTTGTACATCTTTTAACTGAAGTCCGATGCGAGGGATTTTGTAAACGACTTCCCCTTCTTCATCAAAGAAATATCCGAAAGATTCTGCCACAGCATTGTTTTGCTTTAACATGACCATTTCATCATCTGACATTTTACGGCGTGCTGCCATATGCAACGCACGACCGATACTATGAACAACACAATTGCTTTGTTCGATCAGTGTCAGTACTTCTTGAATCGATGGTTCTTGCAGCAGCGAGTTATATGTCTCTAAACTTAATTGCTCTGGAACATATAGTGCTCTGTGGTGACCGCCCGTTTTACTTGCCATTACGGCACTTACTGAATTGGCTTGAACCGTCATTGCTTCACCGATTCCGCCTCTAGCCGGAACAAACAAATTATGTCTTTTTTCCGTCTCTAGCGTCCCCATATGTTCTGCGGTCAAGGCCATTGTCGTGCCGCCCATCACTGCGACAATATTATCACCATCAGGCAAGAGTAGATCCAGTGAATCGGTCAAAATATCGCCGAACTCATAAAGTACTTTCTCCTGATTGTCACTATTGCCTGCTACGACGATACAACGCTTGATCCCAAAATATTGGCTGATTTCTTTTTCGACTTGATGCATGCCAAGTAATTGATTCATCACTGTCTCTAATCCTTGGTAAACTTCTAAGCCTTTTTCAGTTAAGGTCATTCCACTTTTTGAAGTCTCTATTAGTTGTAAGTTTTTCAGAAAATCGGTCTCAGTTCTCAAGACCCGTTCTGTAATTCCCATACTATCAGATAGACTTCTACGTCCAATAGGCTGCATCCAGTAAATATTACGAAGAATATGAAACCTTTCCTGCATTACATCGAGCAAATCTGGAGCAACTGCTTCAATCATTTTCAATTCATCTAGCATGATGCGCTCCTTCGTTGGTCTAAAAACGTCCAAGTAAGACTTAAAACGACCTATGAACTTTAAAAAAATAGGATTGACGTTCTTCTTTTTCATTGTTAAATTCTTTAACAGTCTTAAAAGCGTCCCTCAATCTTACAAACATAGTTTAACAGTTTTCATTTCTCTTTTCAAGAAAAAGAGATTATTTTTTTGAAATTGTTCACTTAATTCTTTGAAAACAATTGATTCTTATAATACGGTGAAATTATTTATCAGCTAAATCCTGTAATAACTATAGCCAATCACTTGGAATCCGAATAAACGGTGGAAGCAAAAGCAACCCCTTCGGAAATAAGCTGAAATTGCTGTAAAACACAGCGAGGTACGAGCTGATGTAGAACAGTACCTACTTGGTCACAAAAATTTGAAGAACACCGAGTAGGTACCAATCATCATCAGTTCGTAAACTTACTGTGATTCTTGGCAATTTTCGTGAATCCCCTCTTATTGCTGAGTATGAGTTGATGTTGCACAGTACCTACTACACTGTGTTCCGATCTCATCAATTTCTAAGTGTCAAAGACACTAAGAATTGAAGGACTTGGTTCTCGGGGTTAAAGACTTCTGTCTCATCCTCTTCTCTTTCTCTATTTTACAAATCCTCTTCATAAAAACGGCCAAGGATTTTTACGTTATCCGAAATACTTACAAAAGCAGACGGATCAGACTCTTTCATCGCGGATTCTAATGCTGGTAACTCAAAGCGAGTCACAACTGTTAGTAATAGTGTTTGCTTATCATGGCGATACGCACCTTCTGCTTCATGAATAATCGTGATTCCTCGCCTCATTTTCTGCTGGATCCCATCAATAACCGCATCTGGATTTTTGGTAATGATCATAACTTGCATCTTCTTTTGCTTTGTATAAACAGCATCTGTCACTTTCCCACTCACAAAAATCGAGAGTGCACTATAAAACATATACTGCCAACCAAATAAATAGCCTGCTACAAAAATGATCAAGCCATTAAAATACATTGAAATCGAACCCACGGAGCGGCCGGTTTTCTTCCGGATCGTAATACTAAAAATATCCAACCCACCTGAAGAAAGACCATTCTTCAACGCAAAACCAATTCCAGACCCCATCACCGCTCCACCGAAAATCGCACAAATGATTGGATCATTCGAAAGACTTGTTTGTGGCACGATCTGCATAAAAATCGACGTCAACGTAACGGTCAAAAAGGTAAATATCGTGAATTTTTTCCCGATTTTACGCCAAGCTACGAAAAACAATGGGATATTCAACGCATATAACGTAATGGAAACAGGCACTTTAAACCCTACAACCTGTGTTGATAAGGTTGTTAAAATTTGAGCCAGGCCAGTAATCCCGCTGGAATAAATATTTCCCGGTTGGTAAAAGAAGTTCATCGCGACAGATGCCAAGATCGCATAAACGATCGACACTGAAAGTTTTGTCGTGTAATCATGGACAGGTAAACTTTCAAAGAATTTTTTCATGTAGAAGTAGCCTCACTTTACTTGATTCATTTGATTCTCATTATACGTGCTTTGGGGTAAGAAAAAAAGCACAATCTTTTGAATAGAAGAAAAGTATGGTTATTTTTTCATTTTTATTTTGGTGTTTCATAATCTTGCAACGCGTTGCACATATCTGAAAAACGCTTACAAAAATTTTGTTTTCAGCTATGATCGAGTTACACAAAATTTACTGAAATGAGGAATGATTATGCGTCATACAGAATTAGATCCATTTCCCGAAACATTTTTATGGGGGAGCGCATCCGCCGCCTATCAAGTTGAAGGAGCTTATCAAGACGATGGAAAAGGTCCTTCTGTTTGGGATACGTTTGTCAAACAACCAGGTACTACCTTCAAAGATACGAATGGAGATATTGCGGTAGATCACTATCATCACTTTAAAGAAGATGTTGCTTTAATGGCGGAACTTGGATTAAAAGCTTACCGTTTTTCCATTGCTTGGTCACGTATCTTTCCAAACGGCAAAGGTCAACTCAATCAAGCAGGACTGGATTTTTACAGTCAACTGATCGATGAGCTTTTGAAATACAACATAGAACCCATCGTGACGATTTACCACTGGGATCTCCCCCAAGCACTACAAGATGAGTACGGTGGCTGGGAATCTCGTCAGATCATTGATGATTTTACGAATTATGCCACTGTTTTATTTGATACTTTTTCTGATCGGGTGAAGTATTGGGTAAGTTTGAATGAGCAAAATGTTTTTATCACTCATGGCTACTTACTAGGGACTCATCCACCTGCTGTTCGTAATGTTAAACGAATGTTTGCAGCAAATCATATCGCCAATCTTACTAATGCTTCCGTTATCAAAGCGTTCAAAGATGGTGAGTATAAAGGACAGATCGGTCCTAGTTTCAATTATGGCCCTGCTTATGCTTTTAATAGTGATCCACTGAATGTCTTAGCCAAAATTGATACAGAAGAATTGATGGGCTTTTTCTGGCTAGATGTCTATGCAACAGGTAAATATCCGCGTACTGTGATCAAGCAATTAGAAAAATTACAACTAGCACCTGTTGTAACTGAAGCGGATCAACAATTATTAGCAAGCGGCCTCCCTGATTTTATTGGCTTAAATTATTATCAAACTGCTACCGTCAAAG
The DNA here is from genome assembly GCF_001886225.1 of Enterococcus silesiacus. Taxonomy (NCBI): domain Bacteria; kingdom Bacillati; phylum Bacillota; class Bacilli; order Lactobacillales; family Enterococcaceae; genus Enterococcus; species Enterococcus silesiacus. The sequence goes on from NZ_JXLC01000004.1 coordinate 75,908, forward strand.
CTAGCACCACCGATTCTTTATCAGGTGAAATGAGCATGAATAACTCAGGTAAAAAAGGAACCAGTAAGGAATTAGAAATTCCTAGAGTCAGTAAGTTTGTCAAAAACCCTTACCTTGAACAAACAAATTGGGATTGGACAATTGATCCTGTTGGTATTCGGGTTGCATTAAGAACCATCGAAAGCCGGTATCAATTACCCATTCTGATCACAGAAAATGGTTTAGGTGAATATGACAAATTAGAAAATGGTGAAATCCATGATCCTTATCGCATCGAATACCTTCAAAAACATTTACAAGAAATTCAAGAAGCGATCACAGATGGTGTTCAAGTTTTAGGCTATTGCACTTGGAGTTTTACTGATTTACTTAGTTGGCTGAATGGTTATCAAAAACGGTATGGTTTTGTGTATGTCAATCGCGATGAAAACTCAGAACGTACCTTAAATCGTTACAAAAAAGATAGTTTTTATTGGTATCAAAACGTAATCGAAACAAACGGTGAGTATTTAAATGAAATGGGGAATGAATAATGGAAGCGTTAGAAAAATTTCTGAATAAATTTATTGGTCCGATTGCTCAAAAAATGAATGGTAGTAAATTTTTTAGTGCCTTAGCTGAAGCATTTATGCGAACAACACCAATCACGTTAGGTGTTGCCTTACTCATGATCGTCGGAAACTTTCCGATTCCTCAATGGATCGAGTTTTTAGCGAAAACAGGTATGACCGCACATTTTAACGCGGCATTGGGTGCTACGATCAACTTACTTTCAGTTTATGTGACCTTCAATTTTGCTTATATTTATTCTAAAAAAGACGGTCATGATCCACTACCTGCTGGTCTTTTAGCCATTGGTTCATTTTTCATCTTAATGCCGCAAATGATTCAAACGTATACACTTGAAAAAGCTGTTACAGAGTTTCCAGCTCAAACAGTTGTGACTGCAAGCAATAATGTAGAAGCATTTGCTAGTCAATATACTGGTGGCACTGGCTTGTTTGTTGCAATCATTGTTGGCTATTTCACAGCCATTTTGTATGGATTTTTTATCAGAAAAAATCTAACGATCAAAATGCCTGATACGGTGCCATCTAATGTTTCTGAATCATTAAGTCCCGCTATTTTATCTGGCATAATTTTAGCTTTCTTTTTTATTGTTAGAATCCTTTTCTCATTTACACCATTTGGTAATATTTTTGCTTTTATCACAACCTTGATCCAAGCACCATTGCAATCATTGACTGGCTCTCCTATTGCGATCATTCTTATTTTTACTTTAGCAAATATGTTATGGTTTTTCGGAATTCACCCAAACATGGTTTATGGTGTGGTAATGCCGGTGATGACAGCCAATATGCTAGCGAATATGACGGCCTACCAACAACATCAAGAACTACCTTATCTTGCGATGGCTGTTGTTTCTTATGTTTGCGGAAATGCTTTTGGTGGTCAAGGAAGTACTTACGGCTTAGTCATTTCCATGTTTACAGCAAAATCTGAACGCTACAAATCATTATTTAAATTAGCTGGTCCACCAGTTATTTTTAACGTCAATGAACCTTTAATTTTCGGGATGCCATTGATGTTAAATCCATTCTTCTTTGTGCCAATGGTAGCCTCGCCTTTATTGATGGGCGGTATTGCTTGGGGCATGTTATCGATTTTAGATTTTTCTAAATACAATCCGTTAATTGCTTTACCTTGGACAACACCTGCACCGATCGCGATGGCTTTAAAAGGCGGCTTTAATTACTTATTGATCTTTGTCGTTTTATTGATCGTCAATGTGCTCGTGTGGTATCCATTCTTTAAGATGGCAGATAAAAAGGAATATCTGTTAGAACAAGAAAGTGCAAAAATAGCAGAGGCTTAAGCCTCTGCTGTTTTTCTACTATTTAATAAGAGTTAAGTGTATTCAACATTTCAGAATAGCCTAAACTTTTAGCATAATCTTCAGCCGTTCGTCCAGTATTGTCTTTCAAGGTTTTATCGGCTCCACCTTCTAACAAAACTTTGACGATTTGTTGATAGATTTCAGAGCCATCTCTTAACGCCACCGCTTCGATCAAAGCGGTATAGCCATAATTATTTTGATGATCAATATCTGCACGGCCATCCTTTAATAACAGTTTAACGTTTTCAAGATGCCCTTTTTCAGCTGCTGGAATCAGTGCATTCCCGCCAAAACGATTAACTTTTTGCTGATCTGGCACTTGTTTTTCTAAAATATAAGTTAAGATTTCTGTTTTCCCTTGGGCTCCGGCATACAAATAAGGACTATCAGAAATTTGATCTTGTAAATTAATATCAGCACCTGCATCGATCAACATTTTGGCAATCTCAATGAAGTTTTGATGCGTTGCAATCAAGAGCGGTGTTTCACTTTGAGCATTGACTTCATCGATTGTATAATTTTTATCTGTTAGTATCTCTTGTACTTTAGCAGAATCGTTATCTGTAACAGCTTGAAGTAAAGAACCTGCTGGAAAAATTTGATTCGCTGATTCCGTTGTATTCATTGTGTTTCCTTCATTTGATTCACTTGGGTGGTTTGTGCTACTTTTATCAGTCGTCATGCTTGTACTCTCCTTTATCGGTTGTTTTAGGTCCACTTTTTGTGATTGGCAAGCTGAAAAAATAAGGAACAGAGACATCAGTAATGATAGCTTTAACAAATACTTTGTCTTATTCATAGTCATCCTCCTTTAGCGGTATTTATATTCAGTATAAAACATAAATATAAACAAACTATAAACACTAATTGCCCAAAAAAGTTAAGGATGATCATTGCCTGTTAAAACAAAAAGCCACTAAGTATTCAATTAAAGCCACCGTTGGAATTTGTGAGGATAAATCAAAATTATAAGGTAGCCGCTGATTTTCGATATAGTAAGGAATGTTGATCGTAGAAAGTTTGGCTAAGGTATTATCATGCGTATTTGTGATACTGATGATCTGATTATCACTTAACTTCAAAAGTTGGGCCATCTCAATAATCTCTGCCGTTTCACCTGAGCTGGAAAAAATAAGAATAATACTTTTGTCGTCTTTCATTTGAGTAGAAAGAAATGGTGCATATGGTTCATTCGAATACATGGCTTTAAAACCGATCGTGTTAAATTTTCTAGCAGCGTAACTGGCCATAATTCCAGATGAGCCCATGCCTACGCAATAAATAAAGCTTGATTGTTTTAAGAGGGCGCTCACTATCTCTACTTGCTCAATGACATTCTCAGCAAAAACTTGGTTCACAAAGATTTGTTCAAGGGAAATCGTATCCGTTATCCCTTTGCCCGCAAGTTTACTGACTTCATTTTTGACATAGCGCTGAAAATCATGGTAAGAATCAAACCCGCATTTTCTTACGAAACGTGTTACGGTAGAAGGAGAACAAGGAATTTGCGTCGCAATTTCACGAGCAGAAAGAGTAAAAATAGTTTCTAGATTTCTAAAGATGTAATTTTGCAGCACTTCATCGGCATCAGATAAATGCTTGACTGCTGAGATTTTTTCTAGCATTGGCTTAACCTACTTACATTAAAATTTATGTGTATATTATAGTAGAGCTATTGCTATAAGTAAAGGAAGCGAATTCATATTACATAGGTTTAAAAATTAAGGAGATTGATTTCTGATAAAAAAATTCTTGTTTCAAATAAATGTCGCTAACCTGATTAGTGTCAATTACCACTTCATAAGCAAACATCAAAAAAGCACCCAAAATGCGATTGCTCATTTTGGGTGCTTACATGTTTCTACTCGTCGATTGCAGTTACATCGATATTCAATTCAAATAATTGTAACGGTGAAACCACACTAGGGGCACTTGTCATTGGGTCAGATGCTTTCCCATTTTTAGGGAAGGCGATCACTTCACGGATATTATTTTCTCCAGCCAACAACATCACTAAACGGTCTAAACCTAACGCGATTCCGCCATGTGGAGGGAATCCATAATCTAAAGCGTCTAACAAGAAACCAAATTGTTCTTGCGCTGACTCTTGAGTGAAGCCTAGTGTCTCAAACATTTTTTCTTGTAAATCACGTTTGTGAATACGTAGCGAACCGCCACCTAATTCATAACCATTTAAGACGATATCATAGGCTTCAGCATAGACTTTCGCTGGATCTGTTGAAAGTAATTCGATATCAGATTCTTTTGGTTGAGTAAATGGATGATGGGCAGAAACATAACGACCTGCTTCTTCATCGTACTCAAACAATGGCCAGTCAACGACCCATAGGAAGTTGAATTTAGACTCGTCGATCAAGCCTAATTCTTTCCCTAAACGAGAACGTACGGCACCTAATGCTGCGGCAACGATTTCCGGTTTATCTGCACCGAACATCAAGATATCGCCAACTTCAGCATTCGTGGCTTTAATCAAGTCATCAGCAACCTCTGTTAAGAATTTTGCAATCGGTCCTTTTAGACCATCTTCTTCGACTTTTAACCAAGCTAATCCTTTAGCACCAAATTGGCTTACATAAGTTCCTAAGTTGTCCATATCTTTTCTTGAATATTTGTCCGCTGCGCCTTTAGCGTTCAATGCTTTCACATGTCCGCCATTTTCTAGAGCCATTTGGAAGACTTTGAAATCAACATCTTTTACCACATCAGCGATATCGATCAGTTCCATATCGAAACGAGTGTCTGGTTTGTCACTTCCATAACGTGCCATTGCTTCATCGTAACTAATACGTGGAAACGGTAATGTGACTTCAATTCCTTTTGTTTCGCGCATCACTTTCGCTAACATTTCTTCAGTCATTGTTTGAATTTCTTCTGGTGATAAGAATGTTGTTTCCATATCCACTTGAGTAAATTCTGGTTGACGGTCACCACGTAAATCTTCGTCACGGAAGCAGCGAACAATTTGATAATAACGATCAAATCCAGCATTCATCAATAACTGTTTGAAAATCTGCGGTGATTGTGGCAACGCATAGAAATGTCCTGCGTGGACACGTGAAGGAACTAAATAATCACGAGCGCCTTCTGGTGTTGATTTAGCTAAATAAGGTGTTTCAATGTCTAGAAAATCAGTGTCATCCAAATAATGACGAATCGATTTTGTTACTTCATGACGTAATTTTAAGTTTGCTGTCATTTGTGGACGGCGTAAATCCAAATAACGATATTTCATACGAATTTCATCGCCTACATTGTTCTCATCTTCAATTAGAAACGGTGGTGTTTTAGCTGTATTTAAAATTGTGATGTCTGTTGCCATCACTTCAAATTCACCAGTTTTCATTTTAGGGTTGATTGCTTCTGAATCACGGTATGTTAATTCTCCAGTGATTTCAATTACATATTCGCTACGGCATTTATCTGCAATTTCCCAGGCTTCTTTAGAATGTGCTGGATTAAACACGACTTGGGCGATTCCTTCGCGGTCACGTAGGTCGATAAAAATAACTCCGCCTAAGTCACGGCGTTTTTGGACCCAACCTTTTAACGTAATTACCTGTCCTACTAAATCTGCTGAGACTTCTCCGCAGTATACTGTTCTTTTTGTCATTAGTCTTTACTCCTCTTCATTTTTTACGATTTATTAATCAAACATCACTGTCATCATTTCGTCATAGACTTCATCAAATCTTTCATAAATATCTGAGAGTGGAAATGCTTTTTCATTACGATTCGCCATTGATTTTACATTTACAAAACCTTCTGCTAGTTCCGTTTCACCTAAGGTCAATGCAAGTTTTGCATTCAATTTAGCTGCTGTTTTAAATTGCGCTTTCGCTTTGCGGTCCATAAAATCACGGTCTGCTGAGAAACCAAAATTGCGGATTGCTTGAACAAGTTTTAGGGATGCGATATTCGTTTGTTCGCCAATGCCAACGACATAAGCGTCGATTTCATTGATTACTGGAACTACAACACTTTCTGCTTCCATCGTAATCAAGACACGTTCGATTCCCATTGCAAAACCAAAACCAGGAGTTGCTGGTCCACCTAGTTCTTCAACTAAGCCATCATAACGTCCGCCAGCACAAATCGTTGCTTGAGCGCCCATGCCTGGCGCTTCACTCATTACTTCAAAAATCGTATTCGTGTAATAATCTAGCCCACGAACCATATTGCTATCCACTTCAAACGGGATATTCAGTTCGTTCAGCATCATTTGAACTGTTTCAAAGTGCTCTTTTGACTCCGAGCTTAAATAATCCAAAATCGATGGTGCATCGGCTACGATCGCTTGATCTTTTTTATCTTTACTATCTAACACACGTAAAGGATTCTCATGTAAACGACGTTTTGAATCTTCGCTTAGTTCAGCTATTTTTGGTTCTAGATAATCGATCAAAGCTTGACGATAAGCCGTTCTTGTAGCTTTATCGCCTAAAGAGTTGATCACTAAACGAATTTGATTGATGCCTAATTGTTTGAAAAAGTCTAAAGCCATCGCCATACTTTCAACATCCACTGCTGGATTTACACTGCCAAATGCTTCGGCTCCGATTTGATGAAATTGTCTTAAACGCCCAGCCTGAGGACGCTCATAACGAAACATTGGTCCCATGTAGTATGTTTTATAAGGCTTTGTAAATTCTGGTCCAAACAATTTATTTTCAATAAATGAACGAACGATCGGCGCTGTTCCTTCTGGACGTAAGGTTACATGACGATTTCCTTTATCATAAAAGTCATACATTTCTTTTGAAACAATATCTGTCGTATCTCCTACACTGCGGGAAATTACTTCATAATGTTCAAAAATCGGCGTGCGGATTTCTTCATATTGATAATCACGAAAAATCAAACGAGCTGTTTCTTCAACAAATTGCCATTTTTCAGAAGTTCCTGGCAATAAGTCATTGGTTCCTTTTGGTTTTTGATAACTCATTGTTTCATCTCCTATTTATTGTTCATTGTTTGTATTGTATTTTGGTAAAGCTTGGTTTATTTGAATCAGCTTTAGAGCTAGTTGCAAGAGCAAATTGCATTTTTTAGCGATTGCCCCGCTGTTGGTTTGGATCATAGCGTTTGGTGATTCACTAGTATGGTAACTTCTCTCACTTTGCACGCCTTGTATTGTTCATCATCTACTCTGGCGGAGCCAGGCGTGATCCTTCAATTCTTCGTGCTTTAGCTCTTAGAAATTGATGCGATCGAAACGAAGTGGAGTGATTCACTAGTACGGTAACTTCTCTCACTGCGTTCGCCAAGTATTGTTCATCATCTACTCTGGTGGAGCCAGGCGTGATCCTTCAATTCTTAGTGCTTTAGCTCTTAGATTTTGATGTGATCGAAACGAAGTGGAGTGATTCACTAGTACGGTAACTTCTCTCACTGCGTTCGCCAAGTATTGTTCATCATCTACTCTGGCGGAGCCAGGCGTGATCCTTCAATTCTTAGTGCTTTAGCTCTTAGATTTTGATGTGATCGAAACGAAGTGGAGTGATTCACTAGTACGGTAACTTCTCTCACTGCGTTCGCCAAGTATTGTTCATCATCTACTCTGGCGGAGCCAGTCGTAGTGATTCACAACAAAAACTCGCCCCTGTATAAATACAAGGGCGAGTGAATAGACACACGCGGTACCACCTAAGTTCGAAAGATTGCTCTTTCCTCCAACGATTAACGCTCGTAACGGAACGGCTTTTCTTCCGTTCATCTCCAGAATGTCTTTCGATTTCTCTAATGAAGTTGCTTTCAGCCACGGCAACTTTCTCTTCTACGATCAGTTTGAAATCTACTCGTTCTTTCATCGAATTTTTTATAGTATCTATAAATTACTAGAGATTGGAAATAAAGTCAAGCGGAATTTCAATTCGCTCTAAAATAGCCCTCGTAAAGAGTTAAGAACAGTCCTTACTTACTATTCAACGTTTCCCAAACATTCAATGCATCCCGCATTCCTTTAACCTGATGAACTCGAACAATTTCCACACCTTTATTTGCAGCAAATAATGATGCTGCAATTGAACCAAAGTCACGTGCTAAAGGATCAGATTCATTTGTCAAAGCTGCTATCGTTCTTTTCCTTGATACGCCATATAGTAAAGGATAATCTTTGTAACGAAAGGCTTCAGGATGTTTTAGAATCTCAATATTTTCTTCCTGTGTTTTCCCAAAACCAATACCAGGATCAAAACAAATCCGTGTTGAAGCGATCCCGACCTTTTGACACAGTTCTATTTTTTCCTGATAAAATTGTTGGATATCTTCAACTACCGATAATTCGGTTCGTCTTTTACGTGAATGCATGATCACCAAGCCGCTATCAGGATACTTTTGCGCCACTTCGATCATTCCATTTGTATCCAAACCTTTGATATCATTGATGATGTTGGCTCCCGTTGCTAATGCAGCATTCGCAACTTCCGGAAAATACGTATCGATTGAAATAGGTTTATCCGTTTCGTTTCTGATGGCTTCTATTATTGGCAAGACTCGTTCTTTTTCTTCATGAGCTGAAATTTCTTGATAGTTTGGGCGTGTGGATTGTCCCCCGATATCTATAATATCAACATTTACTGCCAACATCTCTTCACAATGTGCTATTGCTTTATCCAGTTCATTAAAATGCCCGCCATCTGAAAAAGAATCTGGTGTCACATTTAAAATCCCCATGATTTGGGTTGCTTTCTTAACAAAGTATCCCGCTTCCGTCATCTTGGTTGCTCCTTTAACTGTTCGATCAATTGCTTCAATGCCGACACTCTTGGACTTAAATCATTTCGTTGCGCTTTTGGTAATTGAGCAAGGGTTGTATGTTTTTTCGGTAAATAAAAAATTTTATCAAAACCATAACCCATTTCCCCTACTTCTTTTGTCGTCAGTTCGCCTTTCAGCTCTTGTCCTGAAATAAGAGACTCACCATTTGGCCAAGCATAAACTAAAACGGCATTCAAACTAATTGCCCGTGTTAACGATGGTTGCCCTTCAAATAGCTCAAAAAGCTGCTGGTTTTTTTCTGAATCATTCATGCCTGCTTTAAAAAAGCGCGCTGTCTCAACTCCTAAGAGGGTAGGAAAAGCTTTAATCTCTAAACCACCATCATCTGCTAACACTGGTTTTCCAACAATTTTTGCGTAAAATCGAGCCTTGAGTAATGCATTTTCAGCATACGTTTTGCCCGTTTCAGCTACCTCATACTCTTTATTTGTATAGTCGACATATGAAACAAACCTAATTTGATCCTTAGGATAAGCAGACTGCATTTCTTGTAGTTTTCCTTGATTATTCGTACCAACGATGATCTCCATTTCTGTCATCCCCTAAGCTTTGATTGCTCTTAAGAAATCATCTTTGCAGTCTCTATCCGTTTTAAAAACCCCTTGATAATGAAACGTTTTCGTTACACTGCTTGGTGATTTTACTCCCCGCATCGTCATACACATATGCTCTGCCTCGATTGCCACGGCCACGCCTTTAACAGGCATATGCTCGACAAGCTTGTTTGCAATCATAATCGTTAAATCTTCTTGCACGCTAGGACGTTTGGCACAATATTCTACTAAACGCGGTAACTTGCTTAAGCCTAAAACTTTGCGCTCATCGGGAATGTAAGCCACATGTACTTTCCCATAAAACGGCAACAGATGATGCTCGCACATAGAATAAAATTGAATGTCTTTGACCAACACCATATCCTCTTCATTCAAGCTATCAAAAAGAGCATAATCATCAAATTCTGGCGCTCTCAATGATGAAAACACTTCGTTATACATTCTTGCTACACGAGCCGGCGTATCCCTAACACCTGCACGCTCTGGGTCTTCACCGATCGCACTTAGAATCTGTTTTATTGCCTGCTCGATCATCGCTAGTTGTTTTTCATCCATCTTCTTACCAACTTTCTTTACTAAGCCAAACTTCTGCTCGATTCCCTGTACTTGCGATCAACTCATCAAAAGCTTGTCCTTGAAATGTTGCTTTAGGATAGATATCTTTTAATGGGATCAATACAAAAGACCGTTTAAACATTTCTTTGTGTGGAATGATCAAACGCTCTGTTACTATTTTTTGATCACCCATCAATAAAATATCAATATCTAAGGTTCTTGGGCCCCAATGAATCAATCGTTTTCGACCTAATTTTTTTTCAATTGCTTGTGTTTTATCTAATAATTGCAGAGGTTCACATGTTGTCTCGATTTGAATCACAGCATTATAATAATTTTCTTGGGGAACATCACCATATGGCAATGTTTCATACAGTTTTGATTTTTTCAATACTTGAATATCGCCATCTTGATCAAGCAATTCAACCGCTTTTTGTAACGTTTCTAAACAATCCCCTAAATTACTACCCAAAGCTAAATAACTAATCGTCATACGAAGTCTCTTTCCATTTCGATTTCGATATTATCAAATATGCCTGGCATCGGTACACTATATTTTCTAACTCGGACAAGAGCACTTTCCAGCTTTTTGCCATGTTCTGCTTCAATATCATCCAAAATAGCTGAGGCTACAGCTTCTATTAAGTTGTAAGAATGAGTGGTTAAACGTTCAGCAATTTGATCATTGACCTCAGCATAACTAACGGTGTCATTCACATCATCGCTTTTACCAGCCTGATCTAATGACAGTCTTAATTCAACATCAACTTCTAATTGTTGCCCTAAAATTCGTTCTTCTGGCAGAACACCATTTTTAGTGTAAAACTTCATATTATTGATTCTAATTTTCCCCAATTTGCTCCCATCCTTCATCCGTTTAGTTACTGATAAACTCAGTTGCAACTATTATACTATAGAAAAGCAAAAAGACTTCCCCTTTCTGCTTTTTAAGACCTTTTGTGATATAAATTCAGATAATAAGCAAAAAAACTTTCATCTTTTCCTTCAATCAACTACACTAAACTAAGAAAGTCAGGAGGAATCATCATGACAGAAAATATTCAAATTGGTACGACAGACGTTTATTCAACGCCTCTCGGTTTAGGAACAAATGCAGTCGGTGGTCATAATTTATTTCCAAACTTAAATGATGATACTGGCAAAGCAATCATTCGAGTTGCTTTAACAAACGGTATCACATTACTAGATACAGCTTTTGCCTATGGAATGGGTCGTTCAGAAGAATTGATCGGTGAAGTGTTGAAGGAGTTTGACCGCAGCAAGGTGGCTATCGCAACGAAAGCCGCTCATGATCCAGCTAGCGGCGGCGCATTTAATAATACACCTGAATTTTTGACGCGTTCTGTTGAAGAAGCGCTAAAACGACTACAAACAGATTATATTGATATTTTTTATATTCACTTTCCCGATGAAACAACCCCTAAAAATGAAGCAATAGCTGCCTTACAAAAATTAAAAGAGGCTGGAAAAATCAAAGCGATAGGGGTTTCTAACTTTAGTTTGGCACAAATCAAAGAAGCGAATCAAGATGGTTTCGTGGATATCGTTGAAGATGAGTACAGCTTGATCCATCGCGACGCTGAAACTGAATTATTCCCTTATCTTAGAGACAATAAAATCTCTTTTGTCCCTTATTTCCCATTAGCATCAGGCTTACTAACTGGAAAATATGAAAGTGATGTAACATTTCCACCTGAAGATATACGCAGTAAAAAAGCAGATTTCCAGGGGGAACGCTTTAAATCAATTATAGAAAAAGTCAATCAGATTAAATTGATTGCAGCTGATTATAATGCTAGTGTGGCAGAAATCGTACTTGCTTGGTATATCAAGAATCCTTTTGTTGCAGTTGTCATTCCTGGTGCGAAAAAACCAGAACAAGTGATCAATAATGCTAAAGCGTTGAATGTTCATTTAACAGAAGAAGACTATCAACGAATCGATGTACTGTTTCGTTGAGGTAACAGAGAAGTTGCCGTTCCCACTGTTTATTCGTAATTAGGTTGTGAAACAAAAGTGACATTCACTTTTGTTTCACAACCTCTTTTTCTATGCCTAATGATGATGTAACATATCGTGGACGATATCAGCACCCGATAAATCACTCTTATAATACGTTGGCCAATGATCTAATTCTTTCAGCAATACTTCTTGGCTTTCATTTCCAAAATATAAATGAAAATGTTCAGGCTTCGTTGGTTCGATGTTATGATCGCTAAATTGAATATTCTTAGGCGCTCCGCTATTGTCGTCGCTCGTACTAAATAAATAGCGCGCTCCTTTTTTACCAGAATCATAGGTCAAAATTCGGTAGCCATCGTATTGATAGTCCGCCTTGTGAGACATATGTCCTTTAAAAAATTCAACTGTATTCCCATTGATAACGATCCGATCAGTGTCTGTTTCATACCCTACAGAATAATACTGTTTATACTCCTCAAAATTTTTCTCTTGCTTTTCTTCAACTTTGTGTTCAAGAACCTTATCCAGAGTGCCATCCAGTAAAAATGGATAAATAGATTGCCAATCACCTGACCAGTCCTCCAGTGTGCGATTTTGTACCTCTTCGTCTGTGAATTCTCCGTCATGGCTATGCTTATGTGTATGGTTATGTGTGTCCTTGGCTTCCGATATCTGACTTGTTGTAGATTTTGTTTCAGCTGTTTCTCTATTTTTTTTGTCCCGCACAGCCACTAACGATTAATGCCCCTAGTATAAGAATCCCCAATCCTTTAAGTAACGTTAAACTGTTCTTTTTCATCTATGAACCTCCACTTTTTTTATTGTCGATTAAATCTAGTTTATTGCTCCTTTCTGTTTTACGATAAACAAAACGTAATGATTACGATTTAATCACGATATTTTATACTATCTTTCAGAAAAAGACAATAGAAATAAAAAAATACTACAAATAACAAGAGCTCATGAAAAGCCTTCTCCTGATTATTTGTAGTATTTTTTATGTTTTTTACTAAATCCCTAAAAGATCTGTTAAAGAAAGCAATGCGCTAGAAATGGCTTCCAGCAACTGGATTGCTTCATTTTCATATATTTTTTTAGCAGAGATAGTTAAAATCACTCGTTCTTCCAGAATACCATAATAAATCCCAAACCCTGTTTTATTAACTGGCCCAAAGCTAAATGATTCTAATAAATCATATGGGATTCCCGTAGTTGATATGAAGTCTTCACCTAATAATCTGAGGGCTTTTACAGAGAAAAATGTCAACCCTTCCTCTGGATTAAGCGCCATTTTTTGCAGACCAAACAAATGACGTTCTACGCCCTTACCATTTTGACATTGGATGATGCGATCAGAATGAGCGGTTGCAGCCGTAACAAATAATTCAATTAATTTCTCCTTAGATGTTGGCTCTGTCTGGTTATAAAATGCTTCTGCGAACTGCTTTTTCTCTTGACTTACTGAACGAGCAGATTCGGTTCGTCCTTCGTAATACATACGCATTGCAACAGGCTCATAAACAGATTTTAGTTGTCCAAATACCTTTTGCTGTGCCATTGTCAACGCAATATGGAAAAAAGCATCTGGACTTACTTTCGCTTTTTTCATCCGTTCTTTACCAACTTCCGAAATCACTTGGTGTTTGAGTATATACGAGCTATTCTCAACTTCTACAAGCTTTTGGGCATCTTCTAAAGTTTTAATCAATTGATTGTCCAATAACCATTCAAATTGTTGGACTAACTCGGAAGAACGTTTTTTAGTATCTTCTTGCTTCAACTCATCAAATGACTCGAAAACTTGTGTCAGTAAGTTTAATGTTGGAACACCATCGATTGCTGTGTGTTCCATATTGAAACCAATACGACCATTTTTCGTGATAACTGCCTGTGTCGTTTTTGCTAGAAACTGATGGCTTGTATTCAATAAAACATCCGTAATTCGTTCTTCTTTTGACTCATCCTCTTCGTCTGAAAAACTCAAAACAAATAATGCTTCTTCGATTTGTTTGAGATTATAGCTGTTCAGCTCATCTTTTTTTAGCTGTTGATAAATTAAATTAGATTGTTCTCTTTCAACGCCCGTTAGATAAGGAAGTAGAGTCTCTCCTTGTTTTGGGACAATCTCAAGAGAAAGAATATAATTCAAGCTTGCCAGTATTTGCTCAAAAGAATAAAGAGTTCCAGAATTATTTGTCACCTCTAGACGAAAGTAGGTACCGTTTACAAAAATCACAATATAATTTTCAGCAGCTTTTATTTCTCCTCTGTAAAAAGAATCTCGCTCATTTCCAGGTATTCGGCAACTTTTGAAGAAATTTAAATAAAAAGACATATCGACAGTTTGATTATTTTTTGTATATTCGATTGGATATGTTCCGTTCGCTAAACTCAGATAAATAGTGGTCATTTGATAGATTAGCTGAGCCGCTCGCATTTCTTTCGATTTCATTTGATCATAATAGCGCTCATCAATGACCAAAGCAAAGTTTGACTCGCTTTGTAAATGACCTCGACTCTCTAAATAGCTTTCTTGCCAAAAGGGGGCTAGCCAACTTCCAGCTCGACTTTCCGCATACTCCACTAAATCTTTTTGCAATAACAGACCATCAGATACACTAAATGTTATGGCTCTTTTTTGAAACTCTTTTAATTCTTCTAATGTAACCAGTGGTCTCAACCAATCAGTCAATGCAACGAGGGTTTCGTGTAATTCTGGTACAGGTAACTTTTTTAAATTTGGTAATAGTTCTTCTTGATATTTTTCCATCTTACACCTCAACAATCACTTTATGCTCATTATACCAAGCATTTGCTTTTCATATGTCTCTTTTTTATAACTTATTTAAAAAACACCATTCTTACTGACACGCATTGTAAGAATGATGCTTTTGATTATTTATCGTTTGTATCAATAATGATCGTGACTGGTCCATCATTGATCAATGAAACGGCCATGTCTGCACCGAATTCACCAGTTTCGACAGGAATATCCAGTTCTTTAAGCTGTTTATTGAACAAATCATATAAAGGAATGGCCACCTCAGGTCGGGCAGCTTCTATAAAACTAGGACGATTGCCTTTTTTAGTATCGGCATACAAGGTAAATTGAGAAACACTTAAAATACTCCCTTGAATGTCTTGGATACTCAGATTCATTTTGCCCTCAGCATCTTCAAATACGCGAAGTTTACTGATTTTACGGACTAAATAGGCAACATCTTCTACACTATCTGATTGATGGATGCCAAGTAAAATCATAAAGCCTTGGTCTATTTTCCCAACACTGTTTTGGTCGATCTTAACTTCAGCTTGGCTGACACGTTGGATGACTGCTCTCATATCTATTCCTCCTAGCCATTGGTTCGACGAACATTATAAACGTCTGGTATGTTCTTGATTTTATCAACGATTGTTTTTAAATGGGCTAGATTTTGGATTTTTACCGTCACATGGATCATCGCCATTTTATTTTTCGTTGGTTTGGCTTCTACGCTGACTAAATTTTTGGTCATTGAACTAATCACTTGTAGGACATCATTCAATAATCCGCTGCGATTATAGCCATAAATTTCTAGATCAGCATCGTATTCTTTATTTGAATTATCGGTATCTTCCCACTCAACTTCAATCAATCGCTGCGCCAGTTCTTCTTGATGCTGAACGTTAGGACAATCTGCTCTATGAATTGACACGCCACGACCTTTCGTGATGTAACCGACGATTTCATCTCCTGGTACCGGATTACAGCAGCGGCTGATGCGAACAAGTAGATTTTCTACGCCTTGAATCACGATCCCGCCTTCATGACGAACTTTCATTTTATCCGATTCTTTTTTGACAGGTTGTGTCATCAATTCGTCAGCCTCTTGTTTTTGACGCTCCATTTCTTGTTCTTTACGTTCTTTTTCTGTTAAACGATTAAAGACCACTTGGGCACTGATTTCACCATACCCAACAGCTGCATACAGATCATCTTCGGTTTGGAAGTTAAAACGATCGAGCGCCTCAGCTAGCTTTGTTTTTCCTAAGAATTCTTTTGGTGCAAAACCATGCTCGATTAAATATTTACTGATTGCATCGTGCCCTTTGATAATATTGACTTCACGGTCTTGGACTTTAAAGAAACGTTTGATTTTGTTTCGTGCCTTACTTGTGGCTACCATTTTTAACCAATCTCGGCTTGGTCCAAAAGAATTCGGTGAGGTCAAGACTTCAATGATATCCCCATTTTTCAATGTATAGTCCAACTGAACCATTTTTCCGTTAACTTTCGCACCTGTCGTCTTATTTCCGATTTCAGTATGCACGCTATACGCAAAATCTAAGGGGCCGGAGCCTTTTGGCAGTTCAGTCACTTCACCTGTTGGTGTGAAAACATAAACCTTATCACTGAAAATATCGCCTTTCACACTTTCCATAAACTCAGAAGCATCATAGCTTTCGTCTTGCAACTCAAGAATCTCACGGAACCAACTTAATTGTTTTGTATCATTATCTTCATCGATTTTTTCCGTTTTACCTTCTTTATACGCCCAGTGAGCTGCTACCCCAAATTCTGCGATTTGATGCATTTCATGAGTTCTGATCTGTACTTCTACTGGATTCCCTTTGGGCCCAATAACTGTTGTATGGATTGATTGATACATATTTGCTTTAGGCATCGCAATATAATCTTTAAAGCGTCCCGGCATTGGTGTCCATTTCGTATGGATCGCACCTAATACAGCATAACAGTCCTTGATTGAATCGACGATGACCCGGATCGCCAGTAAATCATAAATTTCATTAAACTGCTTCTTGTGGTCCTTCATTTTACGATAAATCGAATAAATATGTTTTGGTCGACCGTAGATTTCAGCATAAATATCTAAATCCTCTGTTGCTAAACGTATATCTTCAACAGCTTCTTCAACATATGCTTCGCGCTCGTCTCTTTTACTTTGCATTAGATTCACGATACGATAATACTGATTTGGGTTAATATAGCGTAGAGCTGTATCTTCTAGTTCCCATTTGATGCGGCTGATCCCTAAACGATGAGCAAGCGGCGCATAGATTTCGATCGTCTCTTGGGCAATTCGGCGTTGTTTATCTTCACGTAGATGCTTTAATGTCCGCATGTTATGCAGACGGTCAGCTAATTTTACCATAATCACGCGCAAATCTTGAGCCATTGCTAATAACATTTTTCGATGGTTTTCAGCTAACTGTTCTTCGTGAGATTTATATTTTATTTTTCCAAGCTTAGTCACGCCGTCAACTAACATCGCAACATCAGACCCAAATTCATTGGCTAGATCTTCAAGTGTTACATCTGTATCTTCGACTACATCATGCAAAAAACCTGTTGCAACAGTATGTGGATCCATCCGTAATTCAGCTAAAATCCCTGCAACCTGAATTGGATGAATAAAATAAGGTTCCCCAGATTGTCTCACTTGACCTTCATGCGCTTTTTCCGCATAGTCACACGCTTTTTGAACAAAAGCAACATGTTGTGGCGCCATATATTTCGATACCAGTTTAATAACTCCTGGTCCGGTCATAATTTCCTCTTTTGGCATTATTTATCACTCCTTTGTCCCTAATCGCAATGTTGCTCTGTTATTTACGCTCTAACATTTAAAATAGAGATTATGTAAAAAATATTGGTAGCACCTGATTTATCTAGCTCAACATAGTTTTTCTAATTAGTGTTATGTCCGTTTAAAAAAAGAAAAGCACCACTTGAAACAGTAGCACTTCCAACATCTTTTATTATACTAAATTTCGCCAAATTTTCAATTCCTCACGTTTTAATTCCATTTTGAAATCAATGGCAAAATCTCACGGCCGTTGCTAATCCCAATATAAGAAGCTCCTGCTTGAAACAACAGCTCGATTTCAAGTAAGGTTGGCGCTTTTACATTTACTTGAAAAGTCATTTGTTTTTTTCTGCCGGTTCTAAGAAGGCTCATATCATAGATCGCTTGTTCCATCGTTAAATTTACCCCTAAAGAAATAGCACTAACATTTAACGTAGCAATATCCATTGTTAATACTTGCTTTTGATTACCTGTTAGTTGACTGCTATCTAAAAAGTAGCCTAGAGCATTCCGCCCAAATGACAGCTGCTCCAACGCTTGAAAACTTTGATTTCCATGAAGTGGCAGTTGTTCAGGCGTCATAGTTACAAAAACGTCAGATGCACCGTCTCTATACAATTGTCCTGTTTCAAAGGCTTTTTTTGCTAAAGTTCCGCTACCAAGCGGAAAATCAACGAAACTGCCCACTTGAATCATCGTTCCAGTTAATAGTTGCTTTGCTCTAGCAACATTATAAGGCAAAACAAAAATTGAACGAACAGGAAATTCCTTTAGAAAAAGGATCTCTTCTGTAAACTGTTGATCTGTACACAACGGATCTATTAACATAATTGAAATTTTCTGCAACTCTAACTCCATAAATAGCCCCCTAAACCTTACACTAATTCAAATTGATAACTAATAGCACTCAAAGCATAGAGCGGTGCCGTTTCTGCACGTAAAATGCGCGGACCCAAGCCGCAAATAATTCCCTTGTGCTCTTGAAATTCTGCTATTTCATCTGGTGAAAAACCACCTTCTGGTCCAAATATGATCAAAAGAGAGTCACCAGCAGACAGTTCAGAAAGGACCGTTGCAAAACAGCTGCGTTCCCCAATTTTGGCCGATTCTTCGTAAGCGATCAAGACTTTATCATAACTGGAAAACCTCTCGATCAACGCTTGCTCTTTTTCTAATAATACAATATCTGGCGCAAACTGGCGATGAGATTGCTCAGCTGCTTCTGTCGCTATTTTTTTCAAACGCTCTGTTTTTTTCGCTAACTTTTTGTGATCCCATTTTACTACAGAAGCTTTAGCTGGAAATCCTATAAATTTATGACTGCCTAGTTCGGTTCCTTTTTGAACGATCCATTCTAGTTTATCTCCTTTTGGATAACCACATGCGATCGTCACATTGATCGGCAGCTCTTTTTCTGCTTTTTCTTTACTGACTTCTTTTAAATAAACGGCGTCTTCTGTAATATCTGTGATTTCAGCAATAATTGCTAGACGATCACTAAATGCTAAGAAAACTTTTTGCGTCGGTTCCATCCGCATCACTCGAACAATATGATGATAGTTTTCTCCTGTAATCATATAAAGCTCTTTGGTCTCATAAGGCTCCGTCAAAAAATACCGCTGCATGTTACTCTTCCTCAGTTTTCTTTAAAATAATCGCGTACCAATCGCCTTGTTGAAAAATCTGATCTACAAGAAAACCCATCTCTGTCATTTTCTCTAAGATCATCGCTTTTTTCTCATGTATAATTCCTGAAACAATCAAGGTTCCATCATTTTTTAATAAACGCCAGGCATCCTCGATCATTAAAGTAATGATATCCGCTAAAATATTTGCTACGATTACATCTGCTTCGATTGTTACATTTTTCAATAAATCATTAGCTGAAACATGTACATCACTAGCAATCGGATTCATATCCATATTTTCTTTTGCTGCTGTTACGGCCACTTCATCTAAATCATAAGCATGCACTTCTTTTGCGCCTAAATATTTGCTGGCAATGCTTAACACTCCTGAACCAGTCCCAACATCAAGTAACGTTTCACCGCCACGTAAGACTGTTTCCAGCGCTTGCAACGTTAAACGTGTTGTAGGATGTGTTCCTGTCCCAAAAGCCATTCCAGGATCTAAAGTAATGATCTTTTCAAACTGATCTTGTGCTTCATATTTTTCCCAGCTTGGAACAATCGTTAGAAAACGCGTCACACGAACTGGATGATAATATTTTTTCCAAGCTGTGGCCCAATCACTTTCAGCGACTTCGCTAACGCTCACTTCGTTCTTGCCGATTGCAAGACCAAATTCCGGTAAGCGAGTGATACTTTCTTTGATAAAAGGCAAAATTTCTGGCAAGAAGGTTGTTTCTGGAAAATAGGCCATTACTAAAGCACCATCTTTAATATGTGTAAATTGCTCCTTATCAAGTAATTCTCCGTAAAGATCACTTTGGAAATTTTCAACGTCTAAAGAATCTTCAATAGCTACACCACTAGCTCCTGCTTCCATCATAATATTTGAGATTGCCTCAACCGCTTCACTGGCTGTTTCTACTTTTACTTCTGTCCACTTCATACGATCACCTCTTTTTAATAGCTTGGATAAGCGATATACGTGTCGCCATCTGCCTGTTGATATTTTTTTATCGCGGTTTCAAAAGCCTCTTGCGACCATTTCAGTTCAAACACTTCTTGATTTTCATCTGTTAAAAAGTCTAATAAATCACTTTGACCTTCAGTCAGCACTTCATTTAAATAGTCCACAAAGCCGTCCAAAACAGACTGATTGATGCCTTTTTTACCTTCATAAGGAATGACAGCTAAATATTCTTCCTCATCAACAGATGTTTTTTCAGGATGGTAAAACAACACACCATCTTCAAATTCAATGATCTCCTCTTCTGAGATGGTTCCTTGCCGATCGTCGATTTGTTCATGTTCAGTATTTTCAGCGAATAATCGAAAGACAACTTCGATGGAATGATTTTTTGTATTCCAATCAAGAGCTACATCATATTCTGTAATTTTTTGGGTCATTTGTTGATCTAAATAAGTCAACATGGTTACTTTTTTCATTTATTTTCTTCCTTCCAGCCAAAAGTTTTCTGATTGATATCATTTCTTCGTTGTTTGGATATATACGGATTCCCTGAGACAGCATATCTTAACGGCTGCTCTGTCCAGATACCTTTATTTGGTATCCCAATTCGAGGTAGTGAGATGATTTTCTTTGGTGTTTTTCTTTTTTCAGGAACAATCCTAAGTGTACTGTCAAAAATCGATTGACCGTATAGTTCTCTGTCAATTCCTAAAGCTGCCACTAATTTCCCAGGTCCATTAGATAACTCGATTCCTTTTCGGCCATTACGGTTTTCTTCCATTTTTTTGATCCCTTTAACGGGTTCGATTGCCCGAATCATTACTCCTTGCGGCTTGCCCTTTTCTTGAGTCACCATATTTAAGATCAAATGAGTATGCATGGTGTATAGATAAATGGTTCCTGGTTGCTCATACATCGCCTTTAATCGTGGGGTATTTCTCAATCCAAAACTGTGAGCCGCTTCATCTTCCGGTCCTAAATATGCTTCTGTATCAACAATGTACCCTGCAAGAATGCCAGAATTTGTTTCATGTTCTAAGTACATGCCCAGTAAAAATTGAGCGATTTCTTCAGTCGACTTTGTATTAAAAAAATTTATTGTTTCATTCATTATTTTTCACCACTTCCTATCATACACGAATCGAGGTCTATTATCCATTGAAATAATGGACAACTAATGCGGTAAATGTCTGTTTTTTATGGTTTTTATATGCAAAATCAGCTCAAATACAAACGTACGTTCTTTGTGGTATAATAGATAGAGAATTTATTTTCCAGCTTCACGGGCGAGCTCCTCAGAAAAAGATAAAAATAGATTGTGGCAAAGAGCACCACCTTCCATTTTTCCTATTTTTCTGTCGAGGTTGAACGAGCCCGCTACGCTTTTAAAATAAGGAGGTCCAACGATGCAACAACCATTAGCTTTTCGTATGCGGCCGCGTAATTTAGATGAGGTCGTTGGTCAGCAACAACTTGTTGGTCCAAGCAAAATCATCCGCAGAATGGTGGAAGCGCGCATGCTTTCATCCATGATTCTATATGGTCCCCCAGGAACTGGCAAGACTAGTATCGCAAGCGCAATCGCAGGTTCTACAAACTATGCTTTTCGCCTTTTAAATGCCGCAACAGATACTAAAAAAGATCTGCAAATCGTTGCAGAGGAAGCTAAAATGAGCGGTACTGTGATCTTATTACTGGATGAGGTCCACCGTTTAGATAAGACAAAACAAGATTTTTTACTACCCCATCTTGAAAGTGGTAGAATTATTATGATCGGGGCGACAACCGAGAATCCGTATATTACAATTAATCCAGCGATTCGTAGCCGAACACAAATTTTTGAAGTTAAACCATTAACGGAGTTGGACATTCAAAAAGCGATCAAAGAAGCCTTAGCTGATAAAGAACGTGGTTTGGGTGAGTATCCTGTTGTTTTAGAAGAAAAAGCTCTGCAGCACTTATCCCGTGCCACAAACGGTGACTTACGCAGTGCCTTAAACGGATTAGAATTAGCAGTAAAATCCACACCTGAAAATGAAAATAATCAAATTGAACTTACGCTGTCGATCATTGAAGAATGTGTCCAACGTAAGGCTTTGACCCATGATAAAAATGGTGATGCTCATTATGATGTAATCTCGGCTTTTCAAAAATCGATTCGCGGAAGTGACGTTGACGCAGCGCTTCATTACCTGGCCAGACTTGTTGAGGCTGGCGATTTACCGATTATTTGCCGCCGCTTAATGGTGATTGCTTATGAAGATATCGGTTTAGGAAACCCGCCAGCCGCAGCTCGGACAATCACAGCTGTGCAAGCTGCCGAAAAATTAGGCTTTCCAGAAGCCCGCATCCCTCTAGCTAGTGTGGTTATTGATTTGTGCCTGTCACCAAAATCTAATTCTGCTATTAGTGCCATTGATGCTGCTTTGTCCGATATTCGTGATGGAAAAGCAGGAGATGTCCCTGATCATTTACGAGATAGCCATTACTCAGGTGCGAAAGATTTAAATCGCGGAATCGGTTATCAATATCCGCATAACTTTGAGAATGCTTGGGTTGATCAGCAATATCTTCCAGATAAAATAAAAAATGCACATTATTATGAACCTATTGATACTGGAAAATATGAACAAGCGCTACACCAACAATATCAACGGATTCAAGAGTGGAAAAAAGGGAAAAAAACAAAAAAATAATCGCTTTCAAATTTAGGCACCCTCGTTGCTGTTTGTTCTATATTGTGCTATTATAAAGATGGTAAATCTGTGATGTACGCGTTGTCTTTTTTGTGTGTTGACCGAACATTTTATTGATATCTAGGGATCCTTCTGGTACCTAAGCTGGTAACAAGCCTTTTCATTTGGTAGTTCGAAGCTGTCAGTCGTGGAACCCACCTGCTTTGTTTGCGGGTTCAATACTATAGGACGAATAACGGCATCGACGGATTTTACCATTTTTATTAGACTACCTAACAATTTGCGAAGTGCAAATTGTTTTTTATTTGATGGAGGTTCTTTCAATGGTTCGCGTACTTATTTTTATATCCGTAGCATTATTAGTGATTATTGGGGTTTATTTATTAAAAAAAGCAACAGTTTTTTTACCGCTGATGCATAATGGAGAACCTGATGAAAATAAACAATTTTTACATCAGTTTGGTGTTTTTTATCTGATCTTAGCTGCAATTGGGATTTTAGTTGGGCTCTTTAATTTAAAGTTTTTTTCTCTGTTTTACATTTTTAGTTTACTTGTGATTTCAGCTATATTCAGTGTTATGTTTGCCAAGAAGATTCTATAATAGTATCTTCTTTTTTATTTTCTTTTTTGACGATTTTGTTCTACAATTAAACTATCAAGAACTATGTAATTTCAACTATTTGAAAGGAGTGGTCACAATGTTACAAAATTATCGTAAAATCATGGTTGCAGTTGATGGATCATCTGAAGCAGAATTAGCTTTTCAAAAAGCAATGAACGTTGCCATGAGAAATGATGCAGAATTACTTCTAGCTCATGTTATTGATACACGGGCTTTTCAATCTGTTTCTTCATTTGATGGTGTTTTAGCAGAACAAGCTACAGAAATGGCAAAACAAACGCTTGAAGGTTATAAAAAACAAGCAAAAGAGCATGGTTGTGAGAAAGTGTCCAGTATCATTGAATATGGTTCACCCAAGCCTTTAATTGCAAAACAACTGCCTAAAGATCAAGAAGTGGATCTAATTATGTTAGGTGCCACCGGTCTAAATGCAGTTGAACGATTATTTATCGGCTCTGTTTCTGAATACGTTATCCGCAATGCAGCCTGTGACGTGTTAGTCGTAAGAACAGACTTAGCTAATAAAGTCCCTGTTCAACAAGATGATGAATAGTACTCAACCATAAAAAAAAATTTTTATACTAATTTATTGAACAAAGTTTAGTTCAATTTCAAAGGATTTAGAAATAACTAAAAGAAGTTATTTCTAAATCCTTTAACATGAGTGGAAATTCAATTAATTATCTGCATCACCTAAAAAACGAAGACCGAAAATCTTTTTCATGATTTTCGGTCTTCGTTTCTATTGACTTCGAACTAATACCTAAAGCTCTTCTTTTTTATGTTGATTATTTTCTTAGACGTTCAACATCACGAGCAATCATTAATTCTTCATCTGTTGGAATCAATAATACTTTAACTTTAGAATCGTCTGTAGAAATCACTGATTCTTTTCCACGAACATTATTTTTCTCATCATCTAGTTCACAACCAAACCAAGTCATACCTTTGATTACTTCGCTACGAACATGTGCATCATTTTCACCAATTCCAGCAGTAAAGACAATTGCATCAACACCGTTTAAAACAGTTACGTAACTACCAATGTATTTACGGATACGGTCTGTAAAGATATCATAAGCTACTTGAACTGCTTCTTTATCCATGTTTGCTTCTAAATCACGCATATCACTAGAGATACCAGTCAAACCAAGTAGACCTGATTTTTTATTTAAAATATCAATCATATCTTTGATATCTGTTAATTCAAGTTTTTCCATTAGGTAAGCTAGTAAAGAAGGATCAATATCCCCAGAACGAGTTCCCATTGTTACACCTGCAAGTGGTGTAAAGCCCATTGATGTATCTACAGATTTACCACCATCAACCGCTGTGATTGATGCACCATTACCTAAGTGACAAGTAATGATTTTTAGCTCTTCGATTGGACGACCAAGCATTTCTGCTGCACGCTCAGCAACATATTTATGGCTTGTTCCATGTGCGCCATATTTACGAGCGGCATATTTGTCATAGTATTCAGTTGGAATACTATATAAAAAGTTGTGTTTTGGCATTGTTGTATGGAAAGCCGTATCAAACACAGCAACACTGATAATATTAGGCAAGATTTTTTTGAATGCTTTGATTCCCATTGCATTAGCAGGATTGTGTAATGGCGCAAGATCTGCTAATTTTTCAATTTTTTCTAAAACTTCATCATCAATGACAACAGAATCTTTAAAGTCTTCCCCACCTGCAACCACACGGTGACCAACACCTGTAATTTCATCGAAAGATGCTAAGATGTTCAATTCAGTTAGTTTGTCCAATAACATTTTTACAGCAACATCGTGATCATTGATATCAATAACTTCTTCATATTTTTTGTCATCGCCGTATTTGATTGTAAAGATAGAATCATTTAACCCAATTCGTTCAACGATCCCTTTTGCGATTACTTCTTCATTTGGCATTTGATATAACTGCCATTTTAAACTTGAACTTCCAGCATTGATTGCAATTGTTTTAGACATAATACTCTCCTCTTTTATCAGTTGTTTTATTTTAAATTTGAAGACTTCCAAGCCTCAAATTGTTGAAAAAATTGTGTGATTTTTGCAGGATCTTTCAACGAACCTAATTTTGCAACAAGAACTTCCTTCGCCTGTTCGCTTTGTTCACCTTTATTTTGTACAAATAAAATACTTTTTCTCGACTGAACTGATTGAAAAAGTTCATCTGGTAGTTGGATCATTCCTTGTAGATAAACATTTTTCTGGAGCCAATTTTTAAAGAACGAACTTTGCTCTGTCTCTAAAATATTAGCCGGTATCAAGAATAAACCGTAGCCGTCAGGTTTAACAAATTTCATCGCTTGTTCCATCAATAAATGATGCGCATAACTATGACCTTCTTGCGCTGCTGAGTCAAATTCTTTGACCTTTTCATCATTTGGATAAAATCCGATTGGCAAGTCACTAACTGCTACATCTACAGGATCAACAAGTAAGTCTTGTAATCCATCTTGATGGAATAATTGTATTGCCGCTTTTGTCCATTCATTATTCGTAGCTGAAACAGACAGCAATGTATCATCGATATCGACACCAAAGCCTTGAACAGTGTACTGAGCTATATTCAAGTTAAGAATAATCGTCAATAAAAGATTGCCCATACCAGTTGCAATATCTAAAATTTTAAGCGACTGTTTGGGACTGTATAGCTGTTCGATCAAATAAACAAATAAAAAACCGATGCTATCTGGTGTTAGCTGATGATTTGCTTGTAAGGACTCTATTTTATTCCCTTTAAGTAAAATCAACTGAGACAAACGTCTAATCTCTTCTGGTTCTAATTCGATTGCTTGTAATTGTTGATAAATGGTTTTAAGTTTTTGAACAGTTGGCTCATCCGGCACTCCATCCAGCACACGTACTTGATAATTATCAATGATATTCTCACCGTTTTCAGTGTACGCGTCTAAAAAAGAAGTATCTAAAGAACGTTTTAGTAATTGGATGGCTTGTTCCATTAAACCGAAAGCCTTTTCTATTTTCTCAGGGAACAAAAGAAACACCTCAATTTCCATCTATAATATAACAATTTTCATACCTGTTCTATTTTAACGAAAAACGAGACAATAATCAATCAATTTCCTAATAATATTTATAAATCAATGAACTACTCCTATTTTCACAAAATAAATTAAAAGATTTTAACAGAAATTTTTTCAAAAAAAAGCTCTGTATTAGTTTTTTTTAATATTAGTTTGATACACGCTTCACAAATTTTAAGTAATTGCTATTTTTCACTTTTAATCTGTTCCTTTTGGATTTGTACTTTTTCTTTTTCTCTTTCAAGATATTTTTCTTGAAAAGTATACGTAGTTTGCTTTAACTGAACTGTTAAGTTTAGTGTTGGTTGCTTATATTCGTAATGTAGAGTACCTGTTGAAAAATGTTGATTTCCAGCTTTCTCAAGTGGATACTGCTCTTGCTTAACATCAGAAAGAAACATGCTCACCATGATCTTAGCGCTATAGTAATCTTTCGTCTTTTGCGTAAAACGCTGGGTCAATTGAAAGTCTTCTAAAACGAGTACAAATAAAAAACTAAATAAAAAGACAAATAGTAAAGTCGTGAGTAAAATCCCTCCTTTATAATACTGATTGATTCTCATGCTCCTGCGTGATGATCCATTTTGCTGCAACATTCAAGTTCTCCTCCAAAGTTACTTTTATCAAAATAGCTTTCCCTTCCTCTATAAAATCAGCTTGTTCGACCTCTGTTAGAAGCGGCTGATATCCGCCATTTTCTACTTTTACAATTTTGCCTAGCTTATACTCAATCCAAATCGGCTTATTATTTTTCTGGTTTCTGAGAACGATTTTATTCGCTTGGGTTCTTTCGTAATAGCAGTTTTTCAACTCGTTTTCTAATTGAATCACAAAAATATGCCACTCTTTTTCTTTTACCTTTTTCAACTGTCTGGTCACCGCTGCTGCATTTTTTATTGAAGCTGAAAAAAGTAAACAGATAATCGATAATAGCATCAGTGCGAATAGACATTCTATTAAAGTAAAACCAGCAAATCTTTTTCGTCGATCATTCTCTCTTGAGTGTAAGTGACTCTTTTCCATCTGTAATCTCCACTTCCACTAGCTTATTGTTCGCTTTATAAAAGCGTAGTTGATAATTATTGTTTTCTATACGTACTTCTTGAATTAATTGTCCTCCATGATTTTCATAACGCTTCATTTCCTCATATAAAATCCTATGCAGTAACAATTGCTCAATTGCTTGCTTGTTCTTTTTTAATAAAAATGTGTTTAATGAAACATAGCTCCCGATTATTAAACATAATAATCCCAATGCAAGTAAGCTCTCAAATAAAATATATCCTTTATAAGGATTGAATTTTTTTAACATAGCGACCACTTCCCATTTGAAATTGAAATTCAATCACTTTCTTTTTTTCTTTCCATAAAAAAGAAAATTTTGATAAATTCCCATTATTTCCTGAGTCCTTTTTGAATACAATTTTATTTGGTCCAGTAGCATGCAAGGCTTCCGGAATCAGCAATGATTCATTTTTGGAACTCACAAAACTGATCTGCTGGCTATCCTCAAAAAATACGATCCGTGTATCTATAGTATTTACAACTGCCATCTGTTGGGTAAACAACAGATTTTTTTCAAACGACGATAAAAATTGTTCCACATCCAACACCTGTTTCCACTTATTTATAGCAAGTACCGGAAGCAACATAAAAGTCGTACAAATAAATAACACTACCAAAGATTCCATTAAAGTAAAACCTTTCATGTTATTCACGATCACTTCTTACTCGCTTGATACTTGTCATATTGCTCTTGCGTAATATATTGTTCTTTTAATAACTGTTCTACAGAAGGTGTTTGATTTTTTTCTATTTGGTACAGATCGATCTGTGTTTCAACAATTTTGACGATTGCTTCACTACCTTTTTTGTCTACACTTTCTTTATGCTTTGAAAGGTTTGGAACAAATAATAGAATCAATACAGAAATGATCAACAGCACTACAAGCATTTCTAATAACGTAAAACCAGCAAAATCCATTCGTTTTTTTTTCATATTTCCTTTCATAGAAACTCCTCCATTCCCCCATAAATCGGTAATAACATCGCAGCATAAATACTAACAACCAACAATGCAACAACTAAAAAAATAACAGGTTGAATCCACTGAATTATTCTTTCCATGCGCTTAAAAAAACGCTGCCAGCAAAGTTCACTATACAAAATCAATTCTTTGCCTAAATTCCCTTTGACTTGTCCTTGCTGAATAATCAAAGACAACTCAGGAGAAAAGATAAAAAACTTTGGTAGTTGTTCATAAAACGTTTGTCCTAACATGGATTGCTCTTCTAATGTTTCAGCAAGTTCACTCATCAATGACTGGTGATCCGTTGTTTTCATCACTTGAATGATCATCTTTATTTCTAACCCTTGAGAAAATAATTTGCCCCATTCAAGAGCAAAAAATGCTGAATTATATTCTTTATAAAGTTTTCCTAAAAGAGGTAATTTAGCCATAAAGGCAGCTCTTTGCAAAAAGGTCCTCTTTCTTAAATACCAACGAATCAGAAAAACAAATAATGATAAACTAAAAATAGATGTCAGTATATAATAGGGACTTTGCTGAATAAATTGAACACCTATATTATCTGCTTGAATCGTTCCGTTTGTCATTAATTGAGGCAGCAGAGCTTGGCGAATACTAATCAAAACGACCGTTAAAAAAAGCAAAAGTAAAATCGGATAACTGATTACTTTATAAAAATTTTGCTGTTGCTTATCCAAAACTTTCATATGTTGTTTGATTTTTTCTAGCGTTCCTGCCAAATCTCCGTGTGTTTGAGCAAATTCGATTTGTGTCATGATCGTGGTCTTAAACCCTAATTGAGCCAAGCCACCATGGAGTGAGTCTCCCTGCTCCATAAAACCAATCAAGTAATCAATTGTTGGCCTTGCAATCGAACGAGATTTTTTCATAAATAGTAAACTTTCCTGAATCGTAAATCCATTTTTTAATAAGTCAGCAAGTAACTGGATAAACAGTTGCTGTTGTTGTTTTGATAGCTTAATGCTCTTTTTCTTTTTCAAATGTTTGATTATCGATAAAACCATAGGCCCAAACCTTTCTTAATTCATTTGACCACCTAGAAGTCATTTCTCTAGAAAAGTTATAATCCATAAGCAATCCGCTGACAACCTCATCAGTAGTCGTTCGAAAAGGCAAGAGTCTTTGGTAAATAATGCCCGTTACACATTCAACGATCTCTCTTTGCTGAACGCCTAATTCAATCAAACGCTCAGATACCCCAGTGATACTTCTTGCATGAATCGTTGCAAAAACTGTGTGTCCTGTAAGTGCAGCTCTGATTGCTGCTTGTGCTGTAAGTCCATCTCGAATTTCTCCGATGATTAAAATATCTGGTCGATGGCGTAAACATGCTTTGATCAATACATCATAGGTCAAATCAATTTTAGGATTAGTTTGTAACTGTAAAAAAGATTCTTCCTCGATCTCCACTGGATCTTCTATCGTGATTACTTGCTGAAACTGATCTGTTTCTTTAGCTAGCTTATACATCAGCGTGGTCTTCCCCGACCCAACAGGACCACAAAATAAATGTAACCCGCGATGCTTAATATGATTACGGACAACTGTTAATTGCCGAGGCAAAAAGTAATATTCATGACTGTTTCCAAAAACATGTAAAAAACGGATAACCAAGCTCTCTCTTTGCCTAAAATCTCCAACTGTCGATAACCTTAAACGCAGTTCTTGCTGTTTAAGCTTATACGTTACCGCTCCGACCTGTGCTTTTCTTTTCTCACCAATATCCATACTTCCGATAAACTTAAAATGAAAAATCAACTTCTCTCCTTCACGCTCATTCAATTCTTTAAAAATCACTCGGCTTGCACCTTTCCTAGCAAATATCTGAACGTTATTCTCAATCGGTAACACATAGATGTCCTGTATAGCTTCTTTTATTCCCCATTCAATTAATTCCTGAGAAAGTTCTTTAATATCCATTTCCTTCCCTCCTTACAATAATATACGCAGTTAAAGAGAAAATTATTATTGAAAAGGAAAAATTATAAAAAAATCTGAAACAAAACTTTTGTAGTTTTGTTTCAGATTTTAAGTTTAAATTAATAAATTACATTCAATTCTTTGGTTCGTTAATCCTACTTTGCTAATTTCTATACTTTTACCAGATTACGTCAATAGATGCCCTGATATAGCAGGAATATTCATTTTAAAAAAAAATAAAGCCGTAAATGTTGAAAAATCAACACTTACAGCTTTACCAAGAGTTCTGATGCACTATCTTCCCCAAAATAGTTTATCGTTTTGATATATCTATTATACTAAAAAAATGACTAGAATAACTTTCAGAAATTGTTAATTTTCTTAAAATTTTTGAGAAAAAGTAGCTCCTGCCTAAAAGGGTTAAGCAGGAGCACTGCTTTATCTAGCGACAAAGACTTAGATCAAACTTATTATACCAAATAATTCTTGTTTGTTTTCTCAATCTCTTAGTGCAAAGTAACAACTTTTTGACAATAAACAAAAATCATTTGCTTTTAAATGCTTTTATCTTTTTATTTAATAGATACACAGGGATACCCAACAAGGTAATACCGATACCAATACTCGCCAACAACGTTTGTGTAAATAAAGTGGTGATCAAAATAAATAGTCCCCCTAGAATTGCAATTATAGGAATCACAGGATAAAACGGCACTTTGTAAGGGCGGTTCAATTCAGGTTCTTTTTTCCGCAGAATCAATACCGCACCAAAAATCAATAAGCTAAATAACCACATAACAAAAACTAGCATATCCGTTAAAAGATCAAAACTACCTAATAGCATCATGATTGCGGCGATATTAAATTGAAAAATTCCTGCGACGTAAGGAACAACAAACCGTGTAGACAATTTTTTGAATTGTTGACTAAATGGAATCATCTCTTCAAGTGCCAAAGCATAAGGAACTCGAATACCTGTCATTGTATAGCCATTCAACGCTCCATACACAGAAATCAAAATCCCAATCGTTACTAACTTGCCCCCCATCGCACCAAATATTTGGCTTGACGCTTCTGAAGCCGCATTTAAATTTCCCGAAAGTTGTTCGATCGGTAAAGCTTTAAGAAAAACAAAATTGATCAAAACATAAACAACAGTGATAAAAGATAACCCTAAAAAGATGGCCTTGGGCAGATCTTTTTCTGGCCGTTTCATTTCACCTGCCACAGCACCAACACCCAACCATCCATCGTAAGCAAACATTGTCGCCAATAAAGAGCCACTGAGTGCATGGATAAAACTATTATCTCCGCCAGCTTTAATTGGAAATAGCGAAACTTCAGCAGTTGCCGGCATAAAAAGTCCAACCAACACGATCAAAGCAATAGGAACCATTTTTATAACCAATGTGAATGATTGCAAATTTGCTGCTACTTTAGTTCCTAGTAAATTGACTATAGTCACACTTAATCCCGTTGCCAGTGCTATCGGTATAAGAAGTTCATCAGGTAAATGAAACAAGTGTACAAACTGTGTACTGAAAATAATCGATAACGCAGCAATGTTTGCTGGAAAATAAATCACACTCTGTGCCCAGCCTAATAAAAAGCCAGGCAACTTTCCATATGTATATTCAATATATTTGACTGCTCCACCCGTTTTTGGAATAGCCGTAGCTAGTTCCGCACTCGTCAAGCCTGCACACAAAGTCAGTACTCCACCTAGTATCCAGGCAAAAATCGTTAGACTTGGTGATTGAGCAAAACTGACCACACTCGCTGTTTTAAAAAAAACACCTGCCCCAATAACAGTCCCCATAACTGTTGAAAAAGCACCAAATAAAGAAATTTCACGTTTTAATTGCTTCTCCCCCATGCTCATCCTCTTTCTCTCTTTTAAGTTATTTTTCTAGTATAGCTTTTCTGAATTTAAATTCAAGTATTTTATAATTTATAAAAAGTGTTTCCCTAGAAAAAAAGTACAGAAAAGTCCTGACTAGACTTTTCTGTACAATGAAACATGCTCAATTCTCTTTACTTTTGTCCATAGTACGCATTTATACCATGTTTTCTAAAAAAGTGCTTGTCTAAAAGATATTGTGGAATTGGAAGTACTCTAGTGTTCACAACCTCTGTCACACAAGCCATCTCTGCTATTTCATCTAAAACGACACTATTTTCCACAGCTTTTTGCGGGGTTGTTCCCCATGTAAATGGCCCGTGACCATAGACTAATACACCTGGAACGGCTAACGGATCGATTCCACTATCAATGAATGTCTCTACAATTACCTTTCCAGTCTCCAACTCGTACGCTGAAGCTACCTCTGCTGCTGTTAACTGTCGTGTACAAGGTACCACACCATAAAAAGTATCAGCGTGAGTCGTACCGTAAGCCGGAATTTCTCGACCAGCTTGTGCCCACGTTACTGCGTTTTTTGAATGTGTATGCACTACAGAGTTCATTTCTTTAAACGCCTTATACAACTCAACATGAGTAGCTAGATCAGAGGACGGTCTCAATCCGCCTTCCTCTAGTAACTTTCCAGACAAATCAGTCACGACCATATCCTGAACACGCATCACATTGTAAGGAATTCCACTAGGTTTAATAACGATTACCCCAGCTTCTCGATTGATCTCACTGACATTCCCCCAAGTAAGTTTGACTAGCCCAGCATCAGGTAAAGCCAAGTTAGCAGCAAACACTCGCGCTTTCATCTCTTCGATCAACGTCTTATTCGTCAACATATCCAGCCTCCTTTAAATATGGTAGCAAAAACGCTTTAGCTTGCTTGATTTCTGTTTCAGGTGTTTCGCTATTTTCACTCCACATTTCAATTAGAAAAGGACCATTGTACTCTAAGCGTTTCAATGTTTTTAGTCCCCCTAAAAAATCAACACAACCCGTGCCAAAGGGAACTTCCTTAAATTTTCCAGCATACTGCTTAGTCACAGCCAAAGTATCTTTCAAATGAATCGCAGATATTTGGTCGATCCCGATTTCTAATTGGTAACCAACATCATTTTCAGGCCATGCCGACAGGTTGCCCAGATCAGGGTATACTTGTAAATAAGGGGAGCGAATTTGCTCTTTAATTTTTAAAAATTTAGAAATCGAATTAATAAATGGATCATCCATAATCTCTATCGATAAAACAATTTCTTTTGCCGCTGCCATTGCAACAGCCCTTTTTAAATTTTCAATAAAATATTCTCTTGTCATTACCGTTTTCTTCTCGTAATAAACATCATAGCCTGCTAGTTGGATGGTACGTACGCCTAAATCGGATGCTAAATCAATGGCTTTCTCCATAATCTGCAAAGCTGTTGTCCGCTTATTTCGGTCTTCAGAACCAAAAGGAAACCGCCTATGACCGCTTAGACAAATCGATAATATTTTGACTCCAGTCTCATGAATTGCTTCACGTACTGCTTTTCGCTCTTCAAAGGTCCAATCTAGCCGCTGAAGGCGTTCGTCAGTTTCATCAATTGACATCTCAACAAAATCAAATCCCAATTTTTTTGCAAGTAATAATCGCTCTTTCCAACTAATATTTTTAGGGAGTGCCTTTTCATAAATTCCTAATGTAGTCATAGCTTTACCCCCAAATACGTTTTATTTCATCTTGAAAATCCTGTGCCGCTTTTTGAGGATTTGTTGATGCTGTAATCCCTCTACCAGTGATGAAAGTATATACATCGAGATTTTTGAATAACTTTAATGTTGCCACATCCAAACCACCTGTAACAGACACTCTGAATCCCATCTCGATCAATTTTTTGACTTTGGTCAAGTCTTTTTCTCCCCAAGTTTCACCAGCTAAAAGAGCA
This sequence comes from Enterococcus silesiacus, assembly GCF_001886225.1. NCBI lineage: Bacteria > Bacillati > Bacillota > Bacilli > Lactobacillales > Enterococcaceae > Enterococcus > Enterococcus silesiacus. Next base: position 110,062 of record NZ_JXLC01000004.1, read on the forward strand.
TCTCGGCTTTGGTGATAAATGGCTTGAGAAATTCCTGCATCCAGCCATTTTTGTGCCTGTTCATAAGTCCAATCTCCGTAAAGCTCTACTTGAACTTCTTCGACTTCTTTTGCTGCCGCTTTCATCGTAGGTATCGTTGCACAACAAATCACCGTCATCCAATCTGCACCGGCTTCTCGACAATTTTTTGCCACAGTTCCTCCTGCATCGGCACATTTAGTATCTGCGACTACTTTTTTGTCGGGGTACAATGCACGAATACAGCGAATAGCTTGTTCCCCTGCTTGTAGACAAAGAATCGTTCCTACCTCCACAATATCAACGATGTCCCCAACTGCCACTACAGCTTTGATTGCACTGGGTAAATCTGAATGATCCAATGCTACTTGCAAATTAGGTTTACTCATTTTTTTCGCTCCTTTTACTTTTTAAATAGTATCGCTAAGACAAAAAAATTAGCTTCGCAGGTCCAAACAACTGAGCTTCATTACGCCGCTTCTACTCAACATCATCCACTCATCTTTATGATATTTAACATAACTTAAAGCAACGCTTGAGCTGTTTTTTCTCACTATTTATTTGGACCTATCGTGCGAAACATAACACTATTGACTATTATTTAAATTTTGCTGCCAATTCTGTTTCTTGGACGCGTTCACTGATTTCTTTTGCTGACATTACATTTTTTACTCCTACAACAGTGATCCCTTTTTTCTTGGCATCATCAAACATATTCAAAAAGTTCATTGGACAAAAGACAACGTCATATTGTCCCGCTGTACTTTTTCCTTCTGAAATCGCACAATGGTGAATATTTGTAATATTAAATCCAAGTTCTTTCAACGCCTTTTCCACACTTTTTTTCATCATTAAACTTGTTCCAGAACCATTCGCACATGATACTAATACTCTCATTTTAATTCCCTCCTAATTTTAAAAGCAGAACAGGCTCATTCAGCCTTAACAGGAAAATAGGAAAAACTGACTGAGATGCTTTTTGTCTCATTCAGGTTTTATCTTTTTCCCGAAAGGCTAGCCCGTGCAGCTAGATAATGTTAAAAGCAGAACAGGCTCATTCAGCCTTAACATGAAAATAGGAAAAACTGACTGGGACGCTTTTTGTCTCATTCAGGTTTTATCTTTTTCCCGAAAGGCTAGCCCGTGCAGCTAGATAATGTTAAAAGCAGAACAGGCTCATTCAGCCTTAACATGAAAATAGGAAAAACTGACTGGGACGCTTTTTGTCTCATTCAGGTTTTATCTTTTTCCCGAAAGGCTAGCCTGTGTAGCTAGATAATAACTAAGCTTTTTTTGCCGCCATTTTTTTGACATACTCATCATAATCTTCAGCAATTAAGAAATAGCCTTCTGGATTTGCTCGATATTGGAATTGCGGGATCGCTAGCAGCAAAATGACCACTAACCCAACACCAATATACCCAAGATATTTCATCATTATCGTCATAATCGGCCAAACGGTTGCCCAATCAAACATACCAATGTAACCGCCGTATTGAGATAGACCGATAAAGGCTGCTATTAAAGCCGATCCCAACACTTGAATTACACCAGAAATAAATGGGAAAATACACGCAGCCTTAAAACCACCACGATTATTCGCATAAACAGCAATCACAGCGTTATCAAAGAATAACGGAATAAACCCTGCTATGACGATCACTGGAGATTTGAATAAAATCAACAAACCGATCGTTATAAATTGGCCTAAAGCTCCAAACAAGAAGCCAATCGTTACAGCATTAGGTGAGCCAAAGCCAAAGGTTGCCGCAACATCAATTCCAGGTACTGCTCCTGGCAATAATGTATTAGAAATTCCTTGGAAAGATTCCGTCAATTCTGAAACGAATGTGCGGACACCTAACTGTAAAATTGCTAGATAAACAGCAAAATATAAAGCTGTCTGTAAGATATAGAAAAAGAAACTTTGTCCTTCAACCATAAAGCCTGCCTCGATCAAGTAAGCTGGTCCTAATACCACTAAAATAATGCCAAAGAAAAAGAGCATTAAAATGGATGTTGCGACCATATTTTCATTAAAAATCGATAAGAAGCCAGGTAGTTGGACATCTTCGAGTTTTCGATTATTCTTATCCTTTTTCATTTTTTCGGCTAATCGAGCAAATATATAAACACCAAACATTTGTTGGTGAGCGATCGCAAAACCAGCTCCTTCCGTTAAGTCTTGTGTAATATCAACAGTTAGATTCGACCCAACTGCCCAATAACAACCTAAAATAAGTCCCATGATCAATAATATTTGAATTTGTCCTAGATCAGGAAAGCAAAATAACAAGATCCAAAATGCTGTTGCAGCTTGTTGGATTTGAACATTTCCAGTCGTAAAAACGGCACGTAGCTTCGTATATTTTTTAAAGCGAACCAATAAAATATTCATAACAAAAGCAATCAATAATAAAATCATCGTATCACTGAACGTTCGTCCAAATGTTTCTTCGATCCCGGCAGTTACCGCATTCTGTCCAAAATAAGGGTCAATCACCATTGCATCCAAGTCAAAACGTTCTTTTAAACCAACCAGAATTGGCCGAAAGTTATTAACTAACCCACCAGATCCAACCGTCAAAATCAGGTAACCAACAGTTGCTTTTAAAAAACCAGCAATACTCTCATATAACGGCTTTTTAAGTAAGACATACCCCAACAGAACGATAAAACCAATTAAAAAAGCAGGCTGTGTCAAAATATTCGCCGCAAAATAATCCCAGATCCCCAGCAGAAAATCTAATACTTGTGTCATTTACTCCCCTTCTTTCTATAGATCAAAAGTCGTCATTACGTTTCGGTAATCCTCCATCGTATCTACTGTCATCAAGGCTTCGATCAACCCGTCAGTCATCAACATTTCTGATAGTTTTGAAATATTCTCAACATGTTCTTCACTATTCTTGGCAGCCAACGTAAAAAATAGACGAGCATTTTTTTCATCATTGCCCTCTTCAAAAACGACATCTTGACTCATTTTTGTAAAAGAAATTGCTGTCCCTAAAACTCCTTGACTCTCTTCTGAAGAATGCGGCATAGCAACTCCTGGAACAATCACGATATAAGGGCCATATTTTTGAACACATTCCACGATTTCATCGATATATTGTTGCGTAATAATGTTTCTTTCCAGTAAGGTCTGGCAACTAAGAATCACAGCATCCTCCCAATTATCAGGAGTTTCATCGCAAAATCGAATCAACTCATTATTATAAAAATACTTTAGCATTCACTTGCTCCTTTCTTATAAAAATGATGGGAACGGCGTATCATTATCTACTGTAAAAACATCATCAAATCCACGATAGAAATTGAACTCAAGCTTGTCTTTATCATTTGGATACGTAAATTTCCCGCCAACTTGCCAAATAAATGGTTTAAATTGATAATTCAAACGGTCTTTTTTGAAATTCCAAATTTCAGTAATCTCTTTAGGATCTGCCATAAAGTTAGCCCAGATATCATAATGAACTGGGATGACCACATTGGCATTCAATGATTCAGCCATTCGCAACATATCAACTGAGGTTACTTTATCTGTGATGCCTCGTGGATTTTCACCATAAGCACCTAGACACACATCGATTTTGTGTTCATTCCCATGTTTGGCAAACAGATTAGAATAATGAGAATCACCAGCATGATAAATATTGCCACCGCTTGTTTCAAACAAGTAATTAACAGCGATTTCATCCATATTTTGAGGGATTTTTCCCTTTAGCGTCACCTCAGGATCTTCACAAGTTATTAATGCGGTTCTATCAAATGCTTCTAACGCAACGATATCCACATCCTTGATCGACACACGGTCACCAGGTTTAACAATTGTTGTTTTTTCTTTTGGAATCCCCCATTTCAACCAAGTATTAACAACTTCTTTTGGTCCAATAAAACGTGCATTCGGGCAATTTTGATGGACTGCTGCTGCAGTGTTGATATCTAGATGATCCGAATGAATATGTGTTACGACTAACGCATCGACATCTTTGATTGCAAATGGATCGATCACAAAAGGCTGTGTCCTAAGATTGGGCTGCATATTCTCGCAACCACTCATTCGCATCATTTGATGTCCTTTTTTCATCTTACCGTTACCATGACTTCTTTTGCCCGTTCCACACCATAAGTCACATAAGATATTGGTTCCTTCATGTGACTTCAGCCAAATGCCAGTGCAGCCTAACCACCACATAGAAACAGTTCCTGCTTGGACTTCTTCTTGCTCAATTTCTTCATTTAAATACGTCCCCCATTCAGGAAAGGTACTTAAAATCCAGCTTTCTTTTGTTACATCATGAATTGTTGCCATATGATCCCTCCATATTATCTCAATCTCGATTACACTTTTCATTCTACAATATTTTTAACCGTTTTCAATCAATTTATAAGATCGTTTAACTACTTTTAAGAACGTTTAAGTGAAATAAAATATATTAAAGATCATAATATCTTTTTTTATGTTCATATTCTTTTTTTTATGATATAGTTTCGATGAGGTGAAGAAAATTGAAAACTTTAGTGTGGAAAAGTATTTACTTGGGAAAAAAAGTTTTTTTATGGATCGTTTATTTACTGTTTGCCGTTTATATCTATTATCTAGTTACTAGTTCTCAAGAATTAGGAGCAAAGCTGATTTTTGGTGGCCTAGGAGGTCTTGTGCTCAGTATTGTGTTACTTTTTGAGTATTTAAAGAACATTTATGAGAAAATGATTTATGCATTGACAGTTGAATGCGATTTAGAAAAAGCAATTGCGCTAAAAGAACTTTTGCAGAAAAAAGATTTGTTTAATGGCTTTAAACAGTCTATTATTATTTTTGATAGCTTGCTTTTGTTAGACGAAGGAAATTATGAATGTTGCTTGGCTCATTTACATAAGAATCAATCGTTTTTTCGCTCTACATTGGATTACCTCTTCATTTATTATCATACGCAAATGTATTGCTATTCTTTTTTAAAAGATGAAGAAAAGTTAGCAACTTGTTTAAAAAGTCTATTTAAATTGAAAAATGTTAAGAAAAAGCAAATGAATGGATTATTCTCATGGCATGAAATTGCAGGAATGAACTATTTCCACCAAAATAGAAATAAGAAATGTTTAAGTGAATTAGATTTAATCGATAAAAAGCGGTTGAATAATCGTGAGCTGACGTATATTTTATACTTAAAAGCACACTGTTTACTAAAACTCAATGAAACATCTGAGGGCCGTCGTATACTAAAAGAGGCAAAAAGCTTAGGGAATACACTTGCAGTGGCTCAAATGAGTTAACGCAGAAGGGAGGAATTTAAATGAAAAGCTCACACAAAACAATCAAAGATCGACGAGATAAATTGCTTGAACTATTAAAGAGTGAAACGAGTTTATTAGTAAAAGAGATCAGTCATGAACTAACGGTTTCAGAAATAACCGTCCGACGTGATCTGGTCGCATTAGAAAAAATGGGTTTAGTTCAACGAACGCATGGAAAAGCGCAAATCGTCCAAAAAATTGGAACAGAAGATTACAATGAAGAGATTGAAGTTTTGAAAAATGCGATTGCTAAAAAGGCCGCAGAATTTGTCAAAGATGGAAATACGTTATTTATTAACACTGGTTCAACAGCCCTATCTTCTTTAAAAAACTTAGAAGATAAGCGTGTTACGATCGTTACTAATAATGTAAAAGTTGCCAATCTTGATCATAATCCTAATTCTACGGTTATTTTATCTGGCGGTGAAATTCGTTTTCCAAAAGAAGCTTTAGTTGGTGATATTGCAATTGATTCATTCTCAAAAATGTCTTCGGATATTTCTATTATCGGTTGCTCTGGTCTAAGCATTGAAAATGGTATTACAACACCTGTCTTACATGAATCTAAAATCAATTCACTGATCATCGAACGAACCAATGGTTTAGTGATCGTCGTCGCAGATTACCGTAAAATCGGTTTTTCATCTAATTTTACAAGCGGAAATATTAAAGATATCAATTACTTGATTACTGATACATTCGCTTCACCAGAAGTGATTCGAGAAATCGAAAAACAAGGCGTACAGGTAATCCAAGTCGAAATCTAATCGTTGTATCTCAATAATTCGACGATAGAATTTAAGTCTCAAAAAAACGTTACTTCTTAACTAAAAAATTTAGAGTATACTATGGAGAACAATCCACGTTTTCCATAGTATTTTTATTTAAGCAAAAAAAAGATATGTGCTATACTTCAGTTAGAAATAATTGACTAACGTTAAAAAGATACATTAAGCATGAGGTAATAAAGGCTTCACCACTAATTTCCCTATTTTTCTGTTGAGACTAAGCGAGCCTTTTGCTCTTTTACTTTGAAGCCCTATGAATGAAATGAACAAACGTTGCTACCATATCTTATCTAGCTTCACGGGCTAATCTCTCGGAAAAAAGATGAAAATTAAATGTGATAAAGAACATCACAGTTAATTTCCCCTATTTTTCTGTCGAGACTAAGCGAGCCCGTTACGCTTTTAATAGTAAGGAGGATTTTATTATGCAGATCAAACAGCTGGATTATATCGTAAAAATTGTTGAATTTGGTTCTATCAATGTTGCAGCAAAACATCTTTTTATTACTCAGCCAAGTCTCTCAAATGCAGTTAAAGAACTCGAGCAAGAAATGGGTATTAAGATTTTTCGGCGAACTCAAAAAGGCATGGTTTTAACGACTGAAGGGACGGAATTTTTATCCTATGCCCGCCAGATTTTAGAGCAGGTCGATTTAATGGCTGAAAAATACAAAGGCGTCCAAACTCGTCGGAGGTTGTTTTCTGTTTCTGCACAGCATTATGCTTTTGCGGTCCATGCCTTTGTTCAATTGATTAAATCTTACGAACAAAATGAATATGAATTTACCTTTCGTGAAACCCAAACAAACAATATTATTGAAGATGTCAGTACATTTCAAAGTGAGTTAGGAATTTTATATTTGAACACATTTAATGAAAAAGTAATTCGTAAATTACTAAAAGAAAAACAACTCGTTTTCCACCCCTTATTTACAGCGCAACCACATGTTTTTGTCAGTAAAAAAAACCCTTTAGTTGGGAAAACATCCGTAACACTAGCAGATTTAGAAAACTTTCCTTATCTATCATTTGAACAAGGTCAATTTAATTCCTTTCACTTTTCAGAAGAGATATTAAGTACTCTATATCATAAAAAAAGTATTCGTGTCAGTGATCGAGCAACGTTATTCAATTTTTTGATCGGTCTTGACGGTTATACGATCAGTTCTGGCGTTTTAAGTCGTGAACTGAATGACGAGAACATTGTAGCTTTACCTTTAGAGGTGGATGAAACTATGGAGCTAGGCTGGATTCATCCTAGTCAAATGTCTCTATCTCCGATGGGTGAAGAGTACTTACGTTATTTAAAGGAACATATCGTTGATTATGGATTTACGATTTATACAGAATAACAACTGGAAAAGAAGAACAGTGAATGAAATGACTCCTAAAATTTAGACCTCTTCGAAGAGGTTAGGGAAGAAGTATTTAACTCCAAGAACTAAGTAGGTACTATTCTACATCAGTTCGTACCTAGCTGTGTTTCACACCAATTTCAGCTTACTTCCGAATCCTTCAACTCTTAGTACTTTAGCACTTAGAATTTGAAGTGATCTAAGCGCAAGTGTAGTTGTTATTTCTGCTCCCACCGTTTATTCAGATTCATTGAGACTTAGATGTGACTCATAGAGTTGTATCTAAGCTTTTTTTGTTCTAAAAAGCAAAGCAACGAAGTAACTTTTTTGCTATTGTCTCTTCTTTCAACCTGATTAAATGGCCAAAGACACTAAAAATTCCTTACTATATGCATTATATTTACTGATATCCAGGACTTATTTTCTATCCTTCTGTTACAATTTCAAAAAAGCATTGCAATAATTCAGACTTTTTGATACATTTATACAAAAGATTAAACTAAATTCATCAAATTATCACTTAATACAAATCTAATAACAATCTAAATCACATCGTTTTTAAGGAGCGTGCTGGAAAAATGCGTAAAATAACAAACTATTTCCCATGGATAACGTTGGTAATTTTGTGTATATATGGTGTTGGGATCAATTCCTTAAGAAATTCTTTTCAATTTTTTTTACCATACCTAGCTAAAGATTTTAATGGAACTGTCACTTCTATTGCTCTATCTTCTGGTATTTTTATGGTATCTTCTGGAATTGGTGGCGTAATCTCCGGATGGTTGATTGACCGAATCAGTATACGAAAATCACTACTTTTAGGCAACATCATTATATTGCTTGCTGCAATTACTTTATTCCAATTGGTTACAGCTCCATCTTTTGTAATTGTTTATGGATTAATTGGTGGATTGGGCTATGGAATGTCTTGGGGGGTCCCCACACAGTACTATATTTCTCAATGGTTTGAAAAAAGTAAAGGATTAGCTTTAGCACTTTTAAATAACTGTAACTCTTTAGGCTTAGCGGTTTTAGCTCCTATTTGGTCCCGTCTATCAAAAAATCAGCCTTGGCAAACAACTTACAGAAGTCTTGCCATCTGCTTACTTATTATTATCCCTATTGTGTTAATTACATTGAGAAATCCCAATCAACAAAAAACTGCAAAAACTAATAACACTCCTAGTACTTGGAAGACAACTATAAAAACTGCCTATTACAGTAAATCAATTAAATATGCTTTTAGTGCCGTATTTGTTTGTGGATTCTCAATGGGCATCATTGACACTCAACTAGTTTCAATGATGATAAATAATCAAATAAGTACTGATAAAACAGGGATTTTGATGTCTTTATTTGGGATTATTGTTATTATTGGAGGCTTATTTTCAGGAATTATTTCTGATAAACAAAAAAAAAGAATAGCTGTTTTACAGTGGCTATTCCTTGGCCGCACAATTAGCTTTTTACTCTTATTATTACCAGTTATATCAATTATAAAATATTCACTATTTGTGTTACTTTTCGGTCTCACATACTCTGGTGTTGTCATGCTGGCTGTCTTGCTAATTGTAGAAAGTAAAACGGCTGTGACTGGAAAATTATTATCCATAAATATGTTAATCCATCAGTTTAGTGGCTTGCTTGGCGTATATTTGAGTAGTAAACTACTTGATATTTTTGCAAACTACTTTGCAATATCCTTGATTGCTCTAAGCTTATCTTTGTTTGTATTACTATATGGTATAAAAATAAATGATTTCAAATCAAAAGGAGAAGTTTTATGACAGAAACGAATGAATTTAACTATGTATCTTACTCTACCCCACGATTAACCTCTGATATTCAGCCACTAATAGACAGCACTTTTACCTGGCAACCAATTAAAGCAGAAGTTATATCTGAATTTGATTTTAGCACCTGGTCGTCTCAGCAAAGAGAACAACATCATTTTTTAGATTTCCCATTTCCAAAAGATACGGCAGAATTAGCCAAAACTATTTTTGATATCCTAAATTTAGACATTTATCGAAATGGTCCAAATGACAACTTGAAAGAAAACATAAATGAAATACTTGATACGATTGAACAAAATATCATTGCCAATAAAGCAATTCCGATTATCTTACCAGCATATCCTGGTAGAGCATTAAATTTGTTACAACGAACAAGACCAGAACCTGACTTGGGTGAAGTGGCTTCCTTTACTAGATTTGCTCTCCTTACTGAACATGTCGAGAAATACTATGATAACGGATTAAAGTTCATCATTATTCTTGATGGTAGGGCGTACTCTCCATTCTATGGATATACCCCTGAATCTGTTCGCCTGTATCCAAGAGATTTAAAAAAAATCGCAAAAAAATTAGATATGGAAACAAAAATCGAATTTGTCGATATTCAAGATTTAGTAGACGAACGCATAGATGAATACAATTTAATCTATTCAGAAGCCGAAAAAGAAATTGAATCTAAATGGAACGATCCAACTTATACGTTTAAAGAAGAACTTATTCACTCAATGAAAATGGGAAGCAATGTTGCCCCTATCAATGCAGCTGCAATGAAATTCACAAAATACTATAATAGCGATGATGATACCCTCGCTCAAGTTGATCAAATGAGACAAGCTGTTACTGCACGCTCAGAGTATACTGCTTTCAAATACATGGTATTTCTAGTGACTATTACAAAAATGACTCTCCTTAAATCAAAATTTTCTAATGCAATCAGAGGTACCGTTCATCCTAAAAAAGGCCAATATTCGCCTCATTTAGTCAATCAATTTACTAGCATTGTGCCATGGCATGGTATTGCTGTTTTACGAAATAACGGTCGAGTAGACTCAATCTATGAAAGTTTTATACTGGAACAGCCACATAAGTACACTGCTGTTTATCTTGAAAATGAGTATACACCATTCTATTATAGAGAGAATGACTAATTTTATGAATAACAACGAGCTTTTATTTAAAAATATTTTTGATACTGAAGATATATATAATCCTAGAGTCTCTTTTGATGACTATGGATACTTACCAAAAGATACTCAAATTTTCGACATCATCACTGGTAGAGAGTTTGCTATAATGCCTAACCTGCCTATAATTTGTAGTAAAAATGTCAATCAAAAAGATGCTCTTGAGCTCTTACAATCTACTGGACTTTCAATTCCCAAAAAAATCTATAGATATAACAACAAAAAAGATTACCATCGCTTATTAAATAAATGTGCTTCAATGAAAAAAACGATCATAATGCAGTATCCTCATAAACAAGAACGGTTAAACTCACTCTCATACAATGTTCCTCCCAACGTTACACTTGATCTATCAAACAAAGCGACTATAACTAAATTAGTTAATAGTAGCAATGTTGTTCCTAGAACAATTATTGATTATAATACTTTAAAATCAATGTCTTTTAAAAATCCTATCGTTATAAAAAATGGTGATGGATCGCCTACGGCTGGGGGATACGGCGTTTATATTTGCATGAATGAAGAGGATTTATCCAAAGCAATTCCTTTTTTTGCCGAATCACATCAAGTCATCCTTGAAACATATATTCATCCTGAAGAAAATCTATGTATCCAATTCTCTTGTAATAAGTCAGGTCACATACGCTTTTTAGGTGCAACAAAACAACTTATTTCAGCTGGAATTCATAAAGGAAACGTTATTGGAAATAGTGTTCAAGTAGATTCTGCTATAGTAACAGAAGGAACTAGTATCATGCAAAAAGCCCATAAACAAGGCTTCTATGGAATTGCTGGTTTTGACGTGATCATCGCTAAAGATCAGTTCTACTTTATTGATCTCAATTTTAGACTAAATGCGTCAACTGCACCATTACTCTTGATGCCTTTTCTTTCTAAAAAATACTCAAAAGAAAATGGTCAATTAGGAACTTTTTGTTTTGAGTTCACTTATGAAAAAATGCTAGATTCCCTTTATAAACTAATGCATGCTAATGTTTTTTTTCCGTTAAGTATTTGGAATCCTAAAGATTATTGTATAAAAACTCCCCCTTCAGTAATAGGTCTCACCTTTTTTAATACCGACTCAGAATTGTTGACAAATTTAACTGAAATGTCTCGATTGGGTTTTAAAAAACTATAACACCTTTCAATTCAAAATGCCCTTTTGAAGAAATAAATTATACTTACGATTCACTAAAGATGCTGAAAAAACTCTGTCTCGAAGTGGTAAATCAAATAGATTTAAAAGGAGAGTCAAAGCGAATGTTTCGCCTTGGCTCTCCTACCCTGTTCTTATTCTCTAGCGTGTTTTCTCAGCTTTTTTGATTTGCTTACTTCTCAATTGTCCACAAGCTGCATCGATATCTGTGCCGTATTCTTTTCTAATCACACAGTTAACACCATTTTTTTTCAAAATATCATAAAATTTCAATACATCTGCTTTTTCGCTACGACTATACTGATCATGCTCACTAACTGGATTGTAAGGAATCAAGTTGACAAAGGTTAATTTCTTCTTGTCTTTCAATAAATCCGCCAATTGTTGGGCATGTTCAGGGCGGTCGTTCACATGACTCAACATGATATATTCAAACGTGATTCGACGATTCGTTTTTTCCAAATACTCATCGACCGCATCCATCAGCTTTTCAATTGGAAAACTGCGATTGATTCTCATGATTGAAGTCCGAACGTCATTATTTGGTGCATGTAAAGAAATCGCTAAATTGACTTGCAAACCATTGTTCGCAAATTCTTTGATTTTAGGTACTAAACCACTTGTTGAAACAGTAATATGACGTGCCCCAATAGCCAAACCTTTAGGATCGTTGATCGTATGTAGGAAATTCATTAAGTTATCGTAATTATCAAACGGTTCACCGATCCCCATCACAACAATATGACTTACTCGTTCACCTTGACCACGTTCATCAAAATAATGTTGAACAAGCATGATTTGAGCAACAATTTCTCCTGCAGTTAAATCACGTTGTTTTTTAAGTAAACCACTTGCACAGAAGGTACAGCCAATATTACAGCCAACTTGTGTTGTTACACAAACAGACATCCCATATTCTTGACGCATCAAGACCGTTTCGATCATATTCTTATCTGGCAACTCAAAAAGATATTTGACGGTACCATCTTTTGCTTCTTGAACGATCACTTGGCGCAATGGATTGATAATAAAGTTTTCTTCCAATAATTCAATGACATCTTTTGATAGATTTGTCATGTCACTAAAGGCCATGACACGTTTGATATACAGCCACTCCCAAACTTGAGTAGCACGGAACTTTCTTTCGTCATGTTCGATGAACCATGCGATCAGTTCGTCTTTTGTTAAACCGTAAATGGATGCTTTTTCCACTAGTTTTCTTCCTCATTTCTTCTAAACATTCGCTTCATACTATAACTTATTGTACACGATTTGTCCATATGTTATCTAGGTTAGTTGATAGAATTAGACATTTCTCATCGCCTTTATTTTACTTGCAACAGCTTTAACTCCTATTGTTTGTTTTCCCTTATTTTCGTTGCTATAATTAAGAGTAAGAAAAGAGGTTTTTTTTATGAAAACTGACGTATATTTTTTTGCGACGCCAATCAATGAAAATGCTAGCAATTTTAAAGGTCACGATAGTTTGATTTTTGGTTATATTCAAGATACTTTTATTGAAAATCAACTAGGCTTTGAGTTGGTAAAAGTTGATCTGGGTACAGATCAGCATCAAACAAGCCAAGACATTCATGCTTCTTTAGACAAAGCCAGTTTGGTTATTCTTGATTTGTCTAGTCATGATCCGAATATCTATTATGAATTAGGTTACGCTAAAGCTCTCAAAAAGAATATTATCCAACTTCAAAACAAAAATTTTGATTCGCTTCCCTTTGATTTAGGTCATGTAACGGTTTCATATGACACAACAACGAACGAGGGAATCGATCAGTTCAAAAAAGACGTACTGAAAGCTGTAAAATCTCCTGAAACGTTCGATACACCTTTGTCATTTTATGCTGAACATGATGTCGAAATCTCAGGACGGATCGATGATCAAGGAATCGTAGAACCTTAATGAATAAAAGAAGGACCGATACATTTTTTGTATCAGCCCTTCTTTTTATTATACTTGCACTAAACGATACACTTTTTTGAAATAAAAGACACGCGCAATCACGTAGTAAACAATTTGAATCAGGATAAACACCCCTAGCACTTGCCATCCTGCAAGTTGCATTCCTTGATTGAACATATGATACATCGCAGTCAATGCTACAGCTCCATGAATCACCGAAACAATGATTGGTGTAAAGAATAAGATTCCAACTTGTTGATAAACCATTTTCTTCAATTCTTTTTTTGCTAAACCCATTTTATAAATCATCTTAAACTTCTCAACATCGACATCCATATCACTATATAATCTGAAATATAAAAAGCTTCCAGCTGAAACAAAGAAGACGATTCCGATAAAGATTCCCACGAATAAAATTGGCGCATATTCATCTGTAATCGTTTGTTGTGAATAGCTTTTAGCCATCAAAGACATATTCTTATCTTGAAATTTACCAACAGAAACTAACTTCTCATAGCTAGCATTTTTAGGCTGCCAAACAGTTGTTGTGGTACTTTCCAAATTTTGCAAATTAGTAGCATCTGGTACAACAAAGGTTGTTCCATAAGCGGAAACAACATTGGTTTTTTCTGTTTTGGCGACTGGTAAAACAGCTTCATCTGGTAATTTCACTTCATTGATCGTTACCTCTTTCATCCCCATAATGCTACTTGGTAACAAGTGAACGGCCTGTCCTTGTGTTTGAATCGTTGGGTTTTCAACTAATTTTGCGAGACGATTGTACTCAGACTCTTTAATAAAGTTCACTTGATCGGCATTTGTATACGTCGTTAGTTCTCCTTCATCTACTTGAATGCCTTTATCTGCTAACAATTGCGTGAAGTCTTGTCTTATAGAGGCTGTTTCTTCAGCGGTTCCTGTAACTTGAAACTCATAAGGGATTTGATTCATCCCATCTAAAATCATATTTTGAAACCCATATAATGTACCAATCGCAGCAAAGGCTACGGTTGAAATGATCGATACTAAGAAAAACGAGCGAGCATTATCTTTCATTCTAAAAGCTAAATCAGAAAACACAACCATATTCGTTTTTTTCCAAAATATTGATTGTTTCCTTTTCAAACGCTCAATTACTGAAACACTTAGTTGATTAAATAAAAAACGCGTACCTACAACAACTAAGAAGATCACAGGAATCATAACCAGCGGTACTAGCATCCCTTTAACTAACAATGCAATGGCATAACCTGCCCCGATCAATACAATCGCTAAAATAGTTTTAACATAGGAACTTTTGATCGTACCTTTGCCTAGATCTCCTGCTTTCAGCAATTCCTGTAAGCTTAACTTCGGCAAACGAAACTGGATAAAAAACGAAATTGCTAAAAATAGTACTGCAAAGGAAATGACTGTTAATACAAGTGCTTGTGCTGGAAAATAAAAACCAAAATTCACGTGTATCAATTTATTGCTCAACCATAAAATCACTTGCGAAAAACCAATTCCAGCAATGCTTCCAATAATCGTAGCAAAAAAACCAATCACTAAGTTTTCAATAAAAACCATTTTTTTCAATTGCTTAGGACTCATCCCTTGAATCATCAACAATCCAAATTCTTTTTTCCTAGACTGGATAAAAACATCCATTGAATAAAGAACAAAGAAAAAAGCAAATCCATAGATAATAATGGCTGATGCCAACATACCAATTTGCGCATTTTTATTTAATCCATCCGCTAATGCTGGATGAAATGCAA
Source organism: Enterococcus silesiacus (assembly GCF_001886225.1). Classification (NCBI taxonomy): domain Bacteria; kingdom Bacillati; phylum Bacillota; class Bacilli; order Lactobacillales; family Enterococcaceae; genus Enterococcus; species Enterococcus silesiacus. Next base: position 125,338 of record NZ_JXLC01000004.1, read on the forward strand.
ACACTGTAAAAGTAAAAAATACCATGACAGAAAATAATGTACTTAAAAAATAAGCCATATAAAGATGCTTATTTCTTAAGGTATTACGAATAACAAATTGACTAAAACTCATTATCGACACCTTCAATCTCAGATAGCTTCACCATGATTTCATCGTAAAACCTCTTTTGATTTCCATTGTGATGAATCTCGTCAATCAATTCACCATCTTTGATAAATACGATTCTCTTGCAATAACTTGCAGCTAGTGGATCGTGAGTAACCATTAAGATCGTTGCTTTTTCTTCTTCGTTTAGTTGTTTTAATAATTGCATGACATCTTTCGATGATTTTGTATCTAAGTTTCCTGTCGGTTCGTCCGCCAATAATAGTTGGGGTTGATGGATCATCGCACGAGCTACTGCTACACGTTGAGCTTGGCCACCAGAAATTTCTGCAATCCGTTTTTTTAGCAAACTAGCAATTCCTAAACGATCAGCTAGAGTGTTCAATTGTTTTTTCATCACAGAAATTTTTTCACCGTCTAAGGTTAAAGGTAAAACAATATTCTCTTCTACGGTTAAGGTTGGCATCAAATTGAAACTTTGAAAAATAAAACCTAGTTCTCTTCTTCTAAATTTTGCGATTTCTTCTTGATTTAACTGATTCGGGTCTGTTCCATTCATTAAGATGTGTCCAGATGTTGGTTGATCAATCGTTGCTATAAGATTTAAAAAAGTACTTTTTCCACTTCCAGAAGGCCCCATGATACCAATAAATTCACTATCATCAACCGTTAAGTTTAAACCTTTTAATGCTTCATATTTAATTTCTTCTCCATATATTTTAGATACATTTTCGACTTGTAACATTCATATCGCTCCTTTTCTCTACTTTCTTAGTCTAAACCAATAACAGCTAACCCACCATAGAAAAAAATAACAGATTGCTTACACTTTTGTAAGCAACCTGTTATTTTTTTTAAGCTTCGTATTCAATGACATAGGGGTAAAGAGCTGTATTGTAAATTGCTTCTGAAAACTCAACGATTTTTCCAGAAAGACCCATTGATTTGCGAATTCTTTTTAGCCCATTTTTTTCTGAAGTAGCTAGGATTTCTTGTTGTTCAGAGGTTAGTTCAATCGTTTGGAAACTATCTTCAAACTTCACGATTTCGATGCCATGTTGATCCATTATGCGATATAAAGATTCCTGTTCGAAATCTTCTAATGGAACACCCACCAAAGTAGTTGGTAGATAATAATTAAAATAGATATAAGGCTGTTCATCTAACGTGTACAGGCGTGATACTTTGACCGCTGTTGCTCCAAGACATGAATAAATAGGAGAATCAGGCATTAGCGTAACTGTTTCTAACTTTAAAATCTTCTTTGCAACTTTTTGTCCTGAATCGTTCAAATATTCTGTAAAGGTACCTGCTTTGGACAATTTATTGTAAGGTCGGTTACTTAGAACCGTAGTTCCTTTACCACTTTTTTTCTCCACTAATTCTTCTGAAGATAATAGCTCGATTGCCCGGCGGACAGTAATTTTACTGACTTCAAACAATCGTTCCAGTTCTGCTTCTGTTGGTAATAATGAACCCACAGGATATGTACCATTCATGATATCTGCTTTGATTTGTTCTGCAACATCTAGATATAATACGCTTTTTCTTCTCATATTATCCATCCTTATATTTTTAATTTAGTTTATCATTTCATTTCAATTTATTCGTTATCGGTTTAGATTACTCTAATTCTAATCGTATTTATGATTTAATTCAACTTTTCATCTATCTATTCAATAGTATTTCATACATTATACCAAATTTTCCATTTGTGGAAAACCTCTTTAGGTAAGTCGTATCAACAAAATTTACTTTTATATAAATGAAAATTTGCCAAATCGATAATAAAAAATGGAGCCAGCACTCAAGCTAACTCCATTATATTTCTTACTCAAGCCCATGATCCATTGGTTCAGATTCTGTTGCAGGTTCAAGAAATACTTTTCTTGGTTTACTGCCTTCTGATGGCCCAATCACACCATGAGCTTCTAATTCATCAACCAAACGGGCCGCTCGGTTATAACCGATTCTAAACCGTCTTTGCAGTAAGGATATACTTGCTGTCTGCATTTCTACAACCAAAGCTTTGGCTTCTTCATACAGTTCATCTTGGGAAGCTTCACTACCACCACCAGCTGTTTCTTCTTCTGTTGGCATCATACTTTCCTGATAATCTGCTTCTTGTTGTTCCGTTACAAAAGCAACGATTCGTTCAACCTCATGGTCAGAAATAAACGCACCTTGCACACGGATCGGTTTGTTCTCACCCATTGGCAAGAACAACATGTCGCCACGTCCTAAAAGTTTCTCCGCTCCATTACTGTCAATAATCGTTCGTGAATCAGTTCCGCTTGAAACAGCAAAAGCCATTCTTGAAGGTACGTTTGCTTTGATGATCCCTGTAATAACATCCACACTAGGACGTTGTGTCGCTAAAATCATATGGATACCAGCTGCTCGAGCCATTTGTGCCAAGCGGATGATTGCATCCTCTACTTCGTTACTAGCAACCATCATCAAGTCGGCTAACTCGTCAACGATCACCACAATAAACGGCAAGATTGGACGGTTTTCGCCATCTTCCAGGTTCTTTTGAATCACTAATTCATTGTAGCCAGAAATATTCCGAACCCCAGTAGCTGCAAATTTTTCATAACGAAATTCCATTTCCTGCACCACTTTTTGCAAAGCTTGTGCGGCTTTCCTTGGATTGGTCACGACTGGTGTCAACAGATGGGGAATCCCATTATAGACATTTAGTTCGACCATTTTTGGATCAATCATCATCAGTTTTACTTCATGAGGTTTTGCTCTCATTAAGAGACTTGAGATAATGCCATTGATTGCAACAGACTTCCCACTACCAGTTGATCCGGCAATCAGTAAATGAGGCATTTTGGCTAAATCAGCGGATTGAACCATCCCTGAAATATCTCGTCCAAGCGGTACTTCCAATAATTTATCTGGATGACTTGGTTGTGCCTCAATAATGTCTCTAAATGAGACGGTACTTACAGTGCTGTTTGGTACTTCGATCCCAATCAGTGATTTCCCTGGGATCGGCGCTTCCATCCGTACGTCTTTAGCAGCAAGTGCTAAGGCGATATCATCAGTCAAGCTAACGATTTTACTCACTTTAACACCCACAGCTGGTTGAATTTCAAACTTCGTTACAGCAGGTCCGAGACTTGCTTTTACAACTTTTGCATCGACACCAAAGCTTTTGAACGTTTGCTCCAGCACACCAATATTTTTTTCGATTTTTTGGTATTCTCCACTTTGATCAGCCGATGGAATCGAGTCTAATAAGGTTGAAGGTGGCAGCTCATAATCACGATCTTCCGCTTCTTCTGAAATCTCAAAATCCAATTCGCCGCCTTCATCCATTTCTGGTTCGGCAACTACTTTTTGCTGTACAGCAGGTTGCGCTTCAGCTTGGCTTTGGAAACTATCGATTGGAACCAGTGTTAACTGTTCTGGTTCCTGCATGTCTTTCTCTTCTTGTTCTCGTGCTTCTTGAGCTAATTTTTCACCGGGTGTTAATTCCCGTACATCATTTTTCAGACGTTCTTGAGCCATTTGTTCCATTTTGGCTTGTTTAGCTGCACGTTTTTCTGCTCGCTTAGCTTCTTTTTCGGCCTGACGTTCTTCACTTTTAGCCGTTAAACCACTAAGTTTTTCCCGAATGAGTTGTAAGCCATTTATCACTTGCTGAAAATCAAGCATACTGATTAAAAATACACCGATTGCAACTAGCAATCCAGCAATCAAATAGCTACCAAATTGAGCGACTAAAAAGAATGTCAAACTGTATAGTGCGGCACCAATCATTCCACCGCCGACATTTTGCACGACAGTACTTGCCTTTAGATCCATTCTAAGAAATTCCCACGTAGTTCCAAGGATATCTGGTGTTTGCGTGCCAACATTGCGAAACATGTACGCTTGCAAAAATAGCAACACACCTAAGTAAACGAAGACGCCGCCAATGATCGGTCGACTCTTTTTAATAGGAAATTCTTTTCCGAAAATAACTAAAGAAAGGCCATAAAGCATCAATAAAATTGCTGCTACTGAAAATGTATTTCCTATCACTACACGTAACCCATTGGCAATTAAAGTGCCAAGAAATCCTAATTTTAATAGTCCAAATAATCCAAAGAAGATAAAAAAGATACCGAGAAAAATGAAATTAAGATGTTCTTGCTGCTGTTGTTGTTTTTTTGTTTTTTTCTTTTTTGCACTTTTCCGTTTTTGTGCCATGTAACATCCCTCTTTTCAATCAGTATCCATTATACCTAAAAATCGAGCCGAACAAAAGTACCCCCATTGTTTCTCTTAAAATTTTAATGATTTTAAATAGAATTCTCTATTTTAATTGTTTATTTCACTGGATGATTGTCTGTTGATACCAATGCCAGTTATTCCTGAAAGGATCGATAATATCGGACACAATAGGATAAAGAAACTAAAGGGTGCATACTCCAAGGTAGAAACTTGTAAGGTGCTCGCCATAAACACACCACTCACCCCCCATGGAATCAATGAATTTAAAACAGTTCCAGAATCTTCCAAAGCTCTTGAAAGGACTTCTGGCGCAAGGTCTGCTTGATCATAGCTTTCTTTAAATGCTCGACCTGGAAGAATGATTGATAGATACTGCTCACCAATCATCACATTGGCCAGAGCTCCACTAAACACCGTTGCTGCAACCAAACTACCAGTTGACTTCAATTTATGAGCAAGGGGGGCCATTAATACTGTGATTACATCCATTTTCATTAACAGTCCGCCTAGTGACAATGTCAGTAGAATCAATGAAACTGACCACATCATACTTTGAATACCACCTCTAGTCAACAAAGCATCGATTTGCTCCATTCCAGTTTCTGAAACAAAACCATTTTCTAAAATTGTGCTTAATTGTTTCAAATCAACGTTTTTTGTTTGAAACATGTACATAACACTAGAAACCAAAATTGTTACTAACAATGAAGCGATCGCCGGCACCCGTTTGATTGAACATACCACAAGTAATAAAATCGGTAAGACCGCCCACCAGCTAATGGCAAAATTAGCTTGCAACACTTCTAAAAACTGTTTTGTTTCTAAATCAGTCTGTCCAATTTTCGTTTGAAATCCAAGTATTGCGTATAAAATAAACGAAATAACAAAAGCTGGGACCGTCGTCCACATCATATTTTTAATGTGTTTAAATAAATCTGCTCCAGCAACAGCCGAAGCTAAATTCGTCGTATCAGAAAGTGGCGACATTTTATCGCCAAAAACAGCACCTGAAATAATTGCTCCGGCTAGTATAGCAGAGTTAAAGCCCATTGAAATACCCATCCCCATCAAAGCCAAACCAATTGTTGAAACGGTGGTAAAGGCACTTCCAATCGAAATCCCGACAACTGCACAACTAACAAAGGCAGAAGGTAAGAAGATTTTGGTACTGATAACTGAAAAACCGGCATACATCATTGTTGGAATGACACCACTTGCAATCCAGACTGCAATCAAAGCACCAATCAAAATAAAGATGACCATCGGCACGATCCCTGTTTTGACCCCTTCGACGATTCCTTCATGGATTTTATCCCAAGAAGCCCCACGCCACTTACTCCAGGCAATCAACAATCCTAATGCACATAGAACTGGAAAAATCGGACTCATCCCGACGCCAATCACACAAATACTGATAATTAATAATAATGACAAAAATACAAGTAATGCTTCTTTAACACTTAATTTTTTTTTCATTTACGTTCCTCATTCTTCTTATAAATTTAATTGTTGCATAAAAAAATCCCTGACAATCTGAAAAAGACTGTCAGGGACGAATAAATGTTGGAAACAAAAAAATAGTTTGTCTCGTACGCACAAATACACGCGGTACCACCCATAGTTGAAATTAAAAATAATCTCCACTCAAAAGACGCTAACGGATCTTACCCGAATAAACTATTTCGCTCCAGATTTGTAATTCAAGTTGTTATTTTGGTCAACTTCCATCTGCCGTTGACTTTCTGTCATTTCAAAACAACACTCTACTGTGAATCTTTCATAGCTCTTACTTGTATTTATATTTTTTAACGATAAAAATCAAAGCGACCTTTAGCCAACATTTCTTTGATTCCACCTGTTTCAAATAACGAACGATCCATAATCGCCTTTTTGATCACAGAAGCTGGATAGCCCTTAACTTCGATTTTTCCGACTTCACCAAAGGCATGGCTATTGCCGATTGAAGCAACAGAACCTAATGATTTAAAGGTAAATTCTTTAGTAGCCTCACCTTTTAATTGCGCTTTGATATTTTTACCTGCATGCTCACCCATTTTAAGTGAAATTTGTGCAGTTGTTGGATAAGGACGATTTGATTCTTTATCCATTACAGCAGAACAGTCACCAATAATATAAACGTTGTTGTGATCTGCATCTGTTAAATCAGGGTTAACCATCACACGCCCACGTTTCGCTGCAAAACCAGAATCACCAACAACATGACTTCCGCTAACACCAGTTGTCCAGATGATTGTTTTAGCTTGCAACTCATTTAATTCATTTGTTTCTGCATTGTCCAAATAAACAACAGTATCTTGTTTAATTTCTTTAATTGGTTTTCCAACTAAGAAATTAACACCCCATTTTTTCAAATGATCGATGCCGTAACCACCAAGCTTTTCACTAAACATTGGCAATAAACGAGTTACCGCTTCAACACAGTATAATTGGATTTTTTCAGGTTCAACACCAGCGATTTCAGCTAGTTTTTTCTTACCTTCATGTAATGAACCTAATAATTCGATTCCGGTAAAACCAGCACCACAGACAACGATTTTCAGACAATTTTCGTCTTTGGTTTCTTTATAAGCTTTCATTTGTTCTGTTAGATGTTGATACACTTTTTCTGATGTCGGAATGTCGACCATTTTTAATGAAAATTCTTCAACACCAGGTATGCCGAATGATTCTGATTCGTATCCTAATGCTACGATCAAATAATCATAAGAAATCGCTTCTTGATCTTTCAAATGAACCAGTTGGTTTTCACTATCGATTTTTTCCACTCTACCTTGTACAAACGTTGTACATGCTGATTTTACAACATCTTTGATTGGATATGTGATTCTTTCCGATGTTTGAATCCCCGCTGCAACTTCATGGATATCTGTTGCTTCAAAGTGATAATCATTTTGATCGACCAATGTGATTTTCAATTCACTGTTGCCTTTTTGTAACTCATGGAGCGCTCTTAAACCGGCATAGCCAGCGCCCAAAATAACGACGTGCTTACTCATTTAAATCCCCTCTTAACCTTTTTATTTTATTATTTAAGCCACAATCCTATGGCAAAAAATACAACTTGTGCAAGTGCTCCGACTGCTAAAATTCTTATGGCGCAAATAAATGTCTTTGTTTTGACCTGTTCGTTTAGAAATAGCTTTGTTTGTTTCCAAATAAATGGCAGAACAAGCAATGTCAATAACATCGTAATCGGCGTTAAACCTAAAACAACACTCAACACGATCGATGCAAATGCAATCACGATCAATCCGACAAACAGACCAATCGATACTTTCTTCCCTAAATAATGAACTAAGGTAAACCGATGATTCATTTCGTCTTCTTCTAAATCACAAATATTATTGGCCAACATTAAATTAGCGATCAAACAGGTATTAGGCAATGACACCAAAAAGATACTGCCGATATTACTCACTGTCCACTGAAAAGAATCAAATGTATTGATATAGACACAAATCAACATGATCATAAAGCCCATCGTAAATCCTGAAAAGAATTCACCTAAAGGCAAGCTTGATAATGGTTTAGGTCCAGAAGAATAAAAGATTCCAATCAAGTAGCAATAAAGTCCTAGCCATAACAACGGCCAACCGACAATCATCGACAGACCAATACCCATCAATGCGGAAATGGCCACCATCCAAATGATCCAGCGGCGAATCATCGACAAGGATAGATTTTCCCGTCCAATAATATTCGTCTTCTCTTTATAATCATGCCCTTCTTTGGCATGATGGTAATCATTATAGTTATCTAAAATATCAACAGCCATATTGAAAATAAACATCGCAATAAAATAAATAAGAACATACCCTAAATGTAAACTTCCATAATGGTACCAACTAAAACAAATGCCTAAAAGAAAAGGTAAAACACTGGCTGTTTTTGCTTTTAGTTCAACTAATTCAAAAAAAACTTCTCTATTCAAATTATACTCTTCTCTCCTTATAATATTTAGTTTTATGCTCACAGAATAATTTGCTTGTATTTCTTTACCAACATCGTATACAATCAATAGTATTGAATTACTGAAAGGAATATTGGTTATGAATGATTTTTGGAAAGAATTTCCTATTATCCAACAACAATTAAATGAAACTTGTGAACTGATCAAACATCAAGTTAAAATACGAAACAAAGAAATTGAAGCAGCTTTGATCGAACTAACCTATTCAGGCGGAAAATTACTGCGCCCTGCTTTCTTTTTTTTATTTGCTCAAATCGGCGATGAGCAAAAACAAGATCATAAACAATTGATCAAAATCGCTGCTTCGATCGAAATTCTGCATATGGCGACATTAATTCACGATGATATCATCGATGACTCACCACTGCGTAGAGGAGCCGTTACGCTTCAATCCCGCTATGGTAAAGATATTGCTGTTTACACAGGAGATTTATTGTTTACTGAATTTTTTGAATTACTTGCTGAAACGATGAATGGCTCTGATTTTCTACATACAAACGCTTCTGCGATGAAACGATTACTACTTGGTGAATTAGATCAAATGCATACACGCTACAAAAAAGACATGACTATTTCCGACTACTTACGCAGCATCAATGGAAAAACAGCTGAATTATTCTCTTTAAGCTGTCTGGAAGGCGCTCATTTTGGCCATGCTTGTGCAGAAGTACAGCGCTTAGCAAAGCGAATTGGTCGCCATATCGGCATTGCTTTTCAAGTCTATGATGACATCTTAGACTATACAGCAGATGTAAAAACCTTGAAAAAACCTGTTTTAGAAGATTTAGCACAAGGAGTCTACACGTTGCCTTTGATTTTTGCCATGCAAAAAGCGCCAGAACGCTTCGCTGTTTATTTAGAAAAAGGTGCTACTATCACAGACGTACAAGCCGCTGAAACAGCCAAACTCGTTCACGAGCTAGACGGAGTCAACGACGCCAAAACATTTGCAAAACGTGTCACTGAAAAAGCATTGGACGATATCAAAAAATTACCTGAGTGTTTAGGAAAAGAACAACTAACTTTACTGACAGAAATGTTACTACAGCGTTCATACTAATTCATTACTCAGCTTTTAAAAGCTTGAGGCAAAGCTCATAGAGTTTTGCCTCATCTTTTTTATGTTAAAAAACTTTCGTCAACCAATCAATTCTTGTTCATGCCTCGATCGATTGCATACAATTGTTGATAATGAAGATTCGTCGCTAACAATTCTTGCGGTGAACCACTCATTTCTAGTTGACCATCTTCAATGAAGATCACTCGATCCATCATATGAACACCTTGAAGATGATGGGTGATCCAAATAATCGTTTTATCCTTTAACGTATCAAAAAATGTATCTAATAATTGTTGTTCTGTAATTGGATCCAGACCAGTCGTTGGTTCATCTAATAATACAACGGGTGTGTCTTGAAGTAAAATACGAGCCAATGCCAACCGATGACGTTCACCACCAGAAAAACGCAAACCTGCTTCGTCCACCATTGTCAGTAATCCTTCAGGCAATCCTTCGATCATTTCCTTTAACCCAACCTTATCCAACACTTGCCAAACGTCTTCTTCTGAAGCTTCTTCTCGCCCAATTCGGACGTTATTCAAGATTGTTGTTCTGAAAAGATAAGGCGCTTGGTGAATCACACCAATTGATTTCGTGATTTGATCACCAAACTCAGCCGTTTTAATTCCACCTAAAGTAATCGTTCCTTTATCAGGCTCTAAATCGCCACGGATCAACGTTGCCAAGGTACTTTTTCCTGAACCACTACGTCCCAAAATCGCTAATTTCTCTTTTGAGTGAATCGTCAAATTCAGGTCTGCTAAAACTCGTTTAGATGTTCCTTCATAAGAAAATGATACATCACTGATTTTGATTTCTGTATCTGTGATCGTCACATCTTGTGGCACAACATTTACTTCTTCTGGTTCAGGTAAATCGTTCAAGCGTTTGATCGAATCTTTATAGATATTTGTTTCTTGCGCTGCATCAGGCAGCGGGGCAAAAGCATCAATCAATGGGAATACCGTCAATGTAAATGCTGCGATCCAGTTAGCTGCTCCACCATGATTGCCAGGAAAACGAACACTCGTCCAAGCTAAAATTGCGACAGTAATGACACCAAAGGCAACCTGCAACACAAAATCACGAAAACGATTAAAACGTTTGATTTTTTCATCTAACTGACGTAACTTCGCTTCATCTTTTTCATAGGAGTGAACAAATTCCTGTCCACGCTGACTAAATACCCAATCAGAAACACCTAAGATATTATCTGTCAGTGTTTTGTATAATTCATTTTTAGACACTTTTTGTTTTTCCTGTCTAGCGCCATTCACTAAAACTGAAATCAAAGGTAGTAGAAAAATCACCACACCTAACATCAATAACATGCATAACCCAAACCACCATGAAAACAAACCTAGTCCAATAATGATGAAGATATATAACAACCAAGCGATCACTGTTGGGAAAATCGTACGCAAATATAAATTCTGCAAGTGATTGATATCTTCTGATAACAAACCTAAAATATCACCCGTTTGGTATTTTGATTTAAAGAAAATTGCATCTTTCTCTAAAACCAGGTAAAGCTTCAAACGCAAGTCAGACGTCATTTTCAACACCCAGTTATGACTGACTAAACGCTCGATATAACGAAAAACTGGACGACTGATCCCAAAGGCACGTGTTAATACGATTGGAATATAAATCATCAAAATATTTTCTGGAAGTGACGCTGCTCGGCTAATTAAATAACCCGAGTTAAACATCAAAGCACCTGCACTAAAAAAGGTTAAAAAGCCTAAAATCAAGGCTAGATACAACAAGCCTTTATACTTTTTCAAGAAAGGCTTGACCCATTGATCTTTTTCGTATAATTCTTTATTTGTTGGGGTATTTTTCATTATTCTGTCCCCCTCATTTGGTTGACTAATTTAACATAGTAACCATTTTTCTCAGTCAATTCAGCCAATGTTCCGGCTTCAACCAATTGCCCTTTGTCCATCACTAAAATATAATCCATTTCCGCCATCCAATGTAATCTGTGCGTGGCAAAAAAGACAAGATGCTCCTCCATCAATGGCAACATTCTTTCTTTTAATTCCACTTCTGTTTCAATATCTAAGTGAGCAGTTGGCTCATCAAATAATAGAATTCGACGCGTTTTGTCTAAAAAGGCTCTAGCAAGCGCCACACGCTGTGCTTGTCCGCCACTTAACATTCTCCCGCTCTCACCGATCACAGTGTTTAAACCGTCTGCAAGCTCTATTACAAGCGGTTCTAATCCCACTAACTGAATTGCTGCTAATACTTGCTCATCTGTCGCATCTGGCGTGTAAAAACGGACATTGTTCGCTAAGGTATCTTGGAAAATATAAGGCGATTGCGGAATATAAAGTACTTGCTTCTGCCATTCTTTTTGCAAAAAATGTGGAATCGTTTGTCCATCTACTTCGATTTTTGTCGTTTCAGCATTTGGCTCTAAAAATCCGCTCAACACGTTGATCAAGGTTGATTTACCAGAACCGCTAGCGCCGATGATCCCGATTTTTTGATACCCTTTTGCTGCAAAATCTAAGCCTTTTAACGCCGGTTGCGTTGCTTCTTCATATTGGAACGTCAATTGTTCAGCTGATAATTCACTCAAGGCTGTCCAATCCCCTAAAGTAAGACGATCCGTTTCAGACATTTCCGGTAAATCCAAGACAGCTTGAATAGCTTGGAATGAATTTTTCCCATCTAAGGTCGCATGATAGTCACTGGCAAAATCACGAACAGGTAAGAAGAACTCTGGCGCTAGAATCAATGTCGTCAACGCTGGAAATAGTAAAATTCCACCTTCTAATAAACTCAACCCTAAAAATACCGCCACAACAGCTACAGATAATGTGGTGAAAAAGTCCAAAGCAAACGTTGATAGAATCGCGATCTTCAGTGTACTCATCGTCGCTTCTCTAAACCGTTCACTCGTATTATAAATACTACCTGCATATTTTTTACTCAAGCCAAACAACTTCAACGTATCTAATCCTCGTAATGAATCTATAAAGTGATTAGACAAGATCTGAAAAGCTTTGTATTGTTTATCCGCTTTACTTTGCGCTGCATAGCCTAAAATGATCATAAAAATAATGATCATAGGAAACACAACTAGTAGAACGATACCTGAACGAATATCTAAGGTAAATACAAAAATCAAAATGATCCACGGAATGATCATCATATTCATGATTTTCATCAAGATCAAATGCAGATAATTTTCCGCCTGACTGATTCCTTCAAGCGCCATTGTGATCATATTTCCCGTACCATTTTTTTGAACCACAGTTGGTCCAAGTCGAAATACTTTTTGTAACAAGGCTTCTCTTAATTCACGAGAACGATCATAACTAAAGGTATCCAACATTTTCTCACGAAGATACGTCACCACATGTCTGCCAGAATAAAACAAAAAGAACACCAAAATATTCAACAGCTGGTCGTTTAATTGACCACCTTCCCATAACCCAACAACGGCTTTAGATAAATAAAATGCTTGTCCTATAATAAATACTGCTTGCAGGAAAGAAAAACCTGCAAGCAAGATCATAATATTTTTGATTTTCGGCATTTTTAAGATGGCTTTATCAATCATCCTTCATACCCCACAGCAGCAATTGCTGGGTGTTTGATACGTTTTCTAAAGACATAATAAGACCAACCTGTATATGCTAATACAAATGGTAAAATCGTTAATGATAACCATGTCATTGTTTTCAATGTGTAAGGAGAACTTGAAGCATCTTTGATCAAGATATCATAGTAACCCTCACTACCGATCATCACGCGTGGGAATAAACCACTAAACAATAAAGCAACTAAAAGAATCAAGGTTAAGCCGCTGGCAAGAAACGCCAACATTTCTTTTTTCTTAAAGACACTTACATTAGCAACCACTGTCAGGACTACAATTCCTAAAACTAATAATAACGTTACAACGAAATGATTATCAAAGAAATCTGTTTTGAAGTACAACAATGCTGCAAACACAACTAAGCCAACATATAAAACCCAATAGAAGAATGACGCGTAATTACGTGCACGCTCTCTGACTGGCCCTTCTGTTTTAAGCGTAATATAGTTCAAACCGTGTAAGTAGCACAATAACGACAACGCCACACCACCTACTACAGAAAATACATTAATGTAATCTGTAAACGAAGCCATCATATTACCATCTTTATCAAGCGGCATTCCTTGTACCATGCTGATAAATAACACACCAAAGAAAAATGGAACGATAAAACTACCGATCGATAATGTCCAGTTCCACATTCTGCGTCGTTTACCATCCGGCATACGGTGACGGAATTCAAATGACACTCCACGAATGATCAAACCAACTAAAATAATAAACAAAATCAAGTAAAATCCGCTAAATAATGAAGCATACCAGTATGGAAAAGAAGCAAACATTGCCCCACCTGCTGTTAATAACCATACCTCATTACCATCCCAAACCGGTCCAATTGTTTGGATGATTTGTTCTTTTTCCTCTTCGTCGTGCGCTAATGTTTGAACTGACATCCCCACACCAAAGTCAAAGCCTTCTAGGAAGAAGAAGCCTGAGAATAAAATACCAATTAGGACAAACCAAAGTAATTGCAACGTACTCATTCGCCAAAGACCTCCTTATCAAATGGATCTACATCAGTAGAGTTTGCCTCTGCTAATTTCTTTTCTTCATAATCTGGGCCTTTTTTAAGTTCTACAGTAATCAAGTAAACCATGACTGAACCTAGACCTGCAAAAAGAATAAAGTAAATAATGTTTGAAGTTAATAGTGAAGCCACTGATACATTTGGTGAAACACTATCTTCGATCGTAAATAAGCCATAAACGGTCCAAGGATAACGACCAAGCTCAGTGATCAACCAACCTGTTGTATTTGCTAAGAATGGTGCGAATGTGCATAGTGCCACGATCCAAACCATCCAGCGCTTTTCATAAAGTGAAGGTTTTTTCTTCCGACTAAGGAATAATCCTAACGCTGAAACTAAAAGCATTAATGCACCAAATCCAGCCATGATTCTAAAGCTCCAGAATAATGTGTTGACTGGTGGATAATAATTTTTATCGTCACCATATTGTTCTTTCAAACGCTCATTGACAGTTTCCATTCCATCAACAGAGCCCGATAAACTATTATAAGAAAGAATACTTAGCATATAAGGAATTTGAATCCCAAATACTTGTTTATGCTGCGCTTCATCGGCCCAAGCAATCAATGTCCAAGCAGCTGGATCACCAGAATCTTCATAATCGCCTTCCATTGCCGCAAATTTCATTGGTTGATCATTAATCAAAGCTTTCATTTGCAAGTCACCTGTGAATAAAACAGATAGTGAACCAAACAAAGCGATCCATAAACCAATACGCATAGATGTTTTGTGGAAATTAAGATCACGTTTTTTCAAAATTTGGAACGCTGCTAACCCTGCAACGATCATTCCACCCATTACAATCGCACCAGATAGAACGTGTGTAAATTCATACCACACTTTGGGATTGCCAATTACGGCCCCAAAATCAATTAATTCAGCACGACCATTGTTTAAAGTATAGCCCACTGGATGTTGCATAAAGCTGTTTGCAGCTAAAATCCAAAAAGCTGACATCATTGACCCAAATACAACCAACCAAATAAATGTTAAATGTAGTTTAGGACTTACTTTATCCCAAGTAAAAATCCATAAACCTAAGAATGTTGATTCTAAAAAGAATGCAAGTAACGCTTCAATTGCTAGTGGAGCCCCAAAAATATCTCCAACAAAGCGTGAATAATCTGACCAGTTCATCCCGAACTGGAATTCTTGAATAATTCCTGTTACAACTCCTACTGCAAAACTTAATAGAAAAATGTTGCCCCAAAACTTCGCCATTTTGCGATAACGCTCATCTTTTTTCACAACATACATCGTTTCCATGACTGCAACTACAAGTGCTAATCCTATTGAAAACGGTACGAAGAAGTAATGAAAGACGGTCGTCATACCAAATTGGAATCTTGCCAATGTTACAATATCAAACATCAATAATCCCCCTTGTTTTTATTGTCTCCACAAAAAGAATAAGCTGATTTCATTCAAAATAATTATTCATTTGCACAGTTGGTTGGCGCTGTCAAAATGAATCAAAACCTAGAATAAAATAAACCTAAAAACAATATGTGTGTGGAAACTCTTTTTATTAAATTTAGAATGATTCCAATTTAGAGTATACTCCTTTTATTGTAAATTACAAATGTTTCTGCCCTTTTTTCATTAAAATATTCCTTTATTCTGAGGGAAAAATAAGAAAAGTGGGTTTAGGGGATGAAATATGGAAAAACACTTTGAGTAACGTTCTTTTTCATATTATAGAAATTATGTTCCGGTCATAGCTAAAACAATGAATTCTTTTCAAAACTAGCTTTTGCTTTAGTCAATAATTTGCAGATAAACTCCTCGGTAAAAAATTCTAAATAACGGACCTTTCTTGCCTTATAATCAATGGAAAATAGAATGATAACTATCTCAAACTCCGGAAGTCACGATTTCCCAAGACTTCCAAAATTTATCTTTTTTCAATAGCCATATCCAACCTTTATGATTAGAGCCTGGCATAAAACCAGAATTTTGATTATCTTTTAATCCAACCTCGAAATCAGAATACAATACAATGCAGTCATTTTTATCTGTATAGTTTAGCTTCTGATCCTCTTCATTATTTCTAAAATAATTCTCGAGTTCCTTATTCGACCTTTCTTCATCATAATAAAGTTTGGTCATCTCACAATTAGTAAACCCTTTAAATTCTTTCTTTACTTTGTCAATCGCTGAGTTAATTTCAGTATCCTTAAACTTTTGGGATTCTCCAATAATGATCACTGCATTTTCTATTTTCCCTTTTTTACCGCTTATTGAAACACTGTAACCAATCACAAGAATCAATAATACAGTAATCCACACCTTCTTTTCCAACCACGCACCCCCAACGCATTCATTGCAATATAACTTTTTTTAAGCCCTATACTTATTATCATTTTTAGCTAAAAATTTATTCTAACAGCCCTTTTTTCACAGAATAATCCATATATTTATAAACTTTCTCAATCTTATCCTGCTTTACTTGGTCTATTTTTGCTTGAGTAAAGCTCTCTATAATTCCTTGCTTCTGCAATTCTTCCATCATCGCAGTCAATTGATAAAATTCTGTCAGTATTTGTTCTTCATTCGTTTCATCTGCTCTGGATGGATGATGATCGTCAAAACCAAATCTGATTGCTTTTGACAATGCTTGTTGGATTTCTGCACACTCCTCCATCGCCACTAGGGTTAGATATTCATTTTTTCTCATGTACATGTTCCTTCCTCTTCTTATCGTTTTATCGTTATTTTTGAAAATAACCGACATAAACCGGCACTGCTTCTTCTTTTAACACACCTTTAGCAACTTCTGGTCTATTCGGGCTTTTGGCAAAAATTTCTTCACTACCAATCATTATATTAAATCCTGCAATCCCAGCTAATTCATCATGCCCTAAACTATAGACCATTCTACCTAAACTGCTCCAAACCATTGCTCCTGCACACATACAACACGGTTCACAACTTGTATAAAGTGTATATTCAGATAAATCTGTTATTTTTTGGCTTGAACAAAAATCGCGAATAATACCTAGCTCGGCATGATACGTTGGGTCACTTTTAGTGTGAATTTGATTTTCTCCAACCAAAATTACTTTATTGTCTTTTACAAGTAATGCGCCAAAAGGTTCGTTTCCATGTTTTGCCGCTTTTTTGGCAAGTTCTAGTGCTTGCTGCATAAATTTTATATCTAATTTTTCTTGTTCAGTATTAATAACCATTCTCTTTTCACTCTTCTCTGATTAGTATTTTGTCTAAATTATAACATGAACTCAAACGGTTTCATGATTGCTACTAAATTAAAAACACCAATCACCAAATTTCTTGATGATTAGTGTTTTCAAATTTAAAATCAATCTTGCTTCATTGCCGCTTTCAGCGCTTGTGCCAACGCACTTTCTTCCGGTTCTTCTTTTTGAGAATACTTCTTCATTAAGTTACGTTCTTCATGTTTCGTAAGCTTCTTGCTACGTTCTTTTTTATCCTGCATTTTTTCAGTGATTGAACAGTATTTACATTTGAAATAAGCCCCATTTTTTCCATCAATGATTTCCATTTTACGATGGCATTGTGAACAACGGTGATTGGAAATTTTAGGATCTTTTCTACGACGATAGCTACAATCTTGGTTGGAACAGATATAGATTTTGCCATCTTTGGTATTCTTCTCACGCAAGTTTGAGCCACATTCTGGGCATTTCTTTTGAGTGATTGAAAAATCTTGGTATTTGCTTTCGCTTTGTTTGATCTCGTTGACAAGTTTTTTAGTATCTTGTTCGATTTCTTTTAAGAAAACCGTGCTGCTTTGCTTTCCTTTAGCGATTGCTTCTAGCGTTTTTTCCCATTTTTCGGTTAGCTCTGGCGTAACTAAAGATGGATTGACTAATTCAAGTAGCTGCTTCCCTTTTGGTGACACATTTAATCCGTTGGTATTGCGTTCCATCAACTCTGATTTGATCAATTTTTCAATGATTTCTGCACGCGTTGCCGGAGTACCTAAGCTGTGTTTTTCCATTAAACCTAAAAGGGTTCCTTCCGTCAATGGTTTTGGTGGTGCGGTTAGTTCTTTATTGATGGTGAAATTCGGCGGAATCACCATCCCTAATTTCCAGTCGACAGATGGAATAACGTCTTCTTTTTCTTGTTTCCAGCCGGCAATTTCGACTTTACTTTGACGGAAGATAAATTGTTCTTTGTCAAAACTTACGGTTACTTTTGTTTGTTTTGTACGATGTGAGTCAGCAAACATTCCTAAGAATCGCGTGACGATCATGTTATAGATTTTTTGTTCATCGCCACTTAACTTTTCATAACGCGGGCGTTGTTCAGTCGGAATCAACGCATGGTGATCTGTGACTTTTTCATTTTGGAATACTTTTGTCAGTTTGACTTGACCGCCATCTTTGATGTAGGTTTTAACTTCTGGTGCAAAGTCGCTGACTGCTTGCAAACGTTCTTTCATCGTCGCTTTCATATCGGTGGTTAAATATTTACTGTCCGTTCTTGGATAGGTCACTATTTTATGGAATTCATAGAGACTTTGAACAAGCGACAGTGTTTTCTTTGCTGAGAATTGATAACGCTGGTTGGCTTCTCTTTGAATCTCAGTTAAATCATATGGTAAAGGTGCTTGTTCTGTTTTCGTTTTTTCTTGGATATCCGTTACTTTACCTTTTCCTTCGCTTAGTTTTTTCACAAAAGCTTCTACATCATTCCGTTCTTTAAAAGCGTACGGATTACTTTGAACAAGTTTTGCTTTTTCTTTTTGAACTTGTAGCTCTACTGAGAAATAGGTTTGTGGTCTAAAGCTTTCGATTTTCTTTTCTTGCTGACGGACTAAAGATAACGTTGGTGTCTGTACTCGTCCAGCTGATAAGCTATCTTGATATTTCACCGTTAATGCTCTAGTCACGTTCAACCCGACTAACCAGTCTGCTTTGGCACGCGCTAAGGCTGAATAATATAGATTGTCGTATTCTTTGGCTGGTCTTAATTTTTTGAAGCCGTCTTTGATCGCTTTATCTGTTTGAGAAGAAATCCATAGACGCTTGACTGGCTTATTGAAATTTACATATTCCAAAATCCAGCGGGCAACAAGTTCGCCTTCACGTCCTGCATCGGTTGCAATAACTGCTTCTGTGACATCTTTTCTGTTTGCTAATTGTTTGATAGCTTTTAATTGGTGCCCTGTTTTTGGTAATGGTTTGATCCCTAGATTTTTTGGTACCATCGGTAGAGTCTCCATTTGCCAAGATTGCCATTCTTTGTTGATATCTTCCGGCATTTTTAAGCCTAATAGATGTCCTAACGCCCATGTCACAATCACATTTGAGCCTTCATAATAGCTTTTATTTTTCTGATTTGCCCCTAGTACTTTACTTAAATCTTTGGCGACACTAGGTTTTTCGGCAATGATTAGTTGTTTGTTTGCCATTTGTTTCACTCGCTTTCTGTATTCCATATGTAAATTGAATTCATCGCTAAAATGTCAATATGTTGATTTTACCACACTCGGCTTGTTCTTTTCGCCTCTTATTTAAGCTTTTTAATTGAAATGTAAATAGAAGAACTATATACTTACTAATTGTAAGTGTTTAAAATAATGATTATCAAGGAGATACCATGATTACAATTGAATTTTTTCACGACGTTATTTGCAGCTTTTGTTTTCCCATGTCGTATAGAATGAGACAAGTCCAAGAAGAAATGCCTGAAATAAAAATTACTCACCGCTCTTTTGCCTTGGCTAGAGAGGAAGAAGATCATGAGCGGATGTTTGGTTCTAGAGAGAATGCTAAAAATGAAATCCTGTCTCACTGGGTTCATGCCAATCAAAACGATGACCTTCATCGATTTAATATCGAAGGAATGAGAGAGGCTGACTTCCTTTTTCCAACTTCTATGAATGGCTTATTAGCGGCCAAAGCGGCAGGAGTCATGGGCGGAGAAGTTGCATATTGGGATATCTTTGATGCTTTACAGAAAGGATTATTCGTCGATAGTCAAAATATTGATGACCCTTCCGTAATTGAATCAATCGTTAAAGATAGCTCGATTGATTTTGAAAAATGGCAGCAAGCTTTTACTAACCCAGAAACGTTATCATTAGTCGAAGACGATTTTCGTATAGCAAATGCCTACCAACTTACAGGTGTACCTGCCTTGATCGTTAATGGAAAATATCTGATCAACGGGGCTCAGCCAATGGATCAAATCATTCAAGCGATTCAAACGATCAAGGAAAAAGAGACACCGATCATTGAAATCATCGAAAATGGCAACTCGGAGAACGGCTCTTGTGACATGGTAGATGGAAAATGGGTTTGTAAGGATTGAATTTCAACTCTACTTATTTCGTTAGATAATTTAAAAGGTCAAGGAAACAATGCACGTATTCGTGAACTTGTTCCCTTGACCTCTTATCTTATTCACCTAAACCAAACTCGATTTACAACATTTCGGCTTCGCACAATCATTATGGCGTTCATGAAAATCGTCGCCACTTTCAAACGTCACTGCTTGCAAATCTTTTAATAAAGCTAGTCCTTTATATTGCTGCAGATCCTCATCACATTCCTCACACCAGCGTTCATCACCAGCATCCCAGAAGGCTGCTAAATAATTAACTTTTGTATTTATGTATTCATATGTTGAAGAAAGTTCTTGCCATTTTTTTATGTAGTAACGTTCTGCATCTTCTAAAGAGTCAAATGTTTTATTTTCTTCGATATCTTCTTGCCAGTCTTCAAAAAACCACCAAGGCTCATTATCGCCGTACATAGTAACAACTTGGTACATTGATCGATCACTCCAATTCTTTCTACAAGAGCTATTCTAGTCACTTAGTATAAAACTTTCAACTTAAGTGCTTGTGAAATAGTTTTTTGTTTAAACGTTCATTAATTTAATTTTACCACAAATTGGAATTGACGTAGGAATAAACTTGTTTTTCTCTTTCTATCATTGCGAATGGAAGGACCATTTGCTAAAATATGGAAAGAATAGAAAGGAACGTTTCTCATTATGAAAAAACCTGTATTTTGGAACTCGATTGCTATTTATTTACTATTATATAATAATATTTTGCTCATCATATCATTGATCATGGCTTTAAAAGCTGTGGTCGATGGACACGGAAGCTTTGGTTCAGATGTTTGGTATCAGATTTTTGTTTTTCTTATTTATATCATTGTGATTGCTGGATTAATGACAGGTGGAAAAAAAGGGTACATAGTTTCCATATTCTTTATCCCATTTATTTTTCTAATGTATTTTTACCCACCGATGATGGTCAGTATGTTTCCTAAAATGATCATGTTGGCCTTTCGTGTAGTTGAACTTGTTTCAATAGTTTATTTAGTTGTTTCACCTGAATCTAGAGCTTATCTACGTGACTGTGATAAAAAAAACGAGTAGGAATTTTCCCTACTCGTTTTTTGATTAGATATATTGTAATACTTTTTCTTCTTGATACGCTTGATCGATCAAGCCTCCACCAAGACATTCCATTCCGTCATAAAAGACAACTGCTTGTCCTGGAGTGATTGCTCGAACTGGTTCTGAGAAAATCACCTTAGCTTTTGTACCATCATCAGTCAACACAACTTTGACTGGTATATCCTCTTGACGATAGCGGAATTTCGCTGTACATTCAAATTCTCTTGGCATTTCCGTATCGACTGTAAAATGGATTTCGCTTGCATCTAAATGTGTTGCATATAATTGTTCATGATGAAACCCTTGACCAACATATAATGTATTCGTTGCTAAATCTTTCCCCACTACAAACCACGGTTCTTGTGAACCTTTGCCCCCACCGATGCCTAAGCCTTGACGTTGGCCGATCGTATAATACATCAAGCCATCGTGTTGGCCTTTGATTTCACCATCTAAAGTCACCATATTTCCTTTATTAGCAGGTAAATAGGTACTTAAAAATTGTTTAAAGTTCTTTTCTCCAATAAAACAAATTCCTGTCGAATCTTTTTTCTTTGCTGTTGCTAAATCAGCACGTTCAGCGATTGCTCGAACCTCTGATTTTTCCATGCCGCCTAAAGGGAACATGGTTTTAGCCAATTGAGCTTGAGATAATTGACTCAAGAAATAGGTTTGATCTTTATTATTATCCACACCGCGTAACATCCGCACAGTGCCGTCTTCTTTTCGTTCAACTTGGGCATAATGTCCAGTTGCTACATAATCTGCACCTAATTGCATTGCGTATTCCAAAAAGGCTTTGAATTTGATTTCTTTATTACACATCACATCAGGATTTGGTGTCCGTCCCAAGCGATATTCTTTAAGAAAATACTCAAATACGCGATCCCAATATTCCTTTTCAAAATTTACCGAATAATAAGGAATACCGATTTGATCGGCAACTTTCGCTACATCTTTGTAATCTTCGGTGGCTGTACACACACCATTTTCATCCGTGTCATCCCAATTTTTCATAAAGATGCCCACGACATCATAGCCTTGCTCTTTTAAAAGCAACGCCGTAACAGATGAATCTACACCTCCGCTCATGCCCACAACGACACGAGTTTTGCTGTTATCTGTCATTTGATCACCATCATTTCAATTTAGATTCTGAATGCATCTACGATTTGAAGGTCGTAACTTTTCAGTGATACTTATTATACTAGTATTTTTCCAGAAGTAAAGCTCTTAGAAATAGGAAGCATTAATTCTTACTAAATAGTAATTGATATTTATCTCCAAATTTTTTCAATAACAGCTCTTCCAATTCTTGATACTCTAATGCTTGAGTATGATCAATAGAAAATTGATAGAATAATCTTTGCTTTTTACTGCCATCTTCAAAAACTATATTTAAAAAGTGGACATTATTTTTTTTACTGTCATCACTGCTAGCACTCATTGCTAAACGAATGATTTCTTGATTTTTATAATGAACGTTATTGATACTGACCGATTCCTTATTTATAGATAGTTTCTGTAAAGGAATTCTTTTTTTAAAACTGATGTTTCGAAGCCCTACAAAGAAAAATACCGCTAAAACAACGACTATCTGCCATTTTGTTTCCAGAAGTCTGACTGGAACAAGCTTATATAACAAGAAAGTAATCACCGCTCCTATGACTAGAGCCATCAAATTATCCAACCAAGGCTTTGAATAACGATCCAGCCCTGTTGGGACAAAGGAACATCCTTCTATATTTTTTACTGGACATTGATCGTCTAGTTCGTCCATTTTTAAATAAGAAACGATTTCCTGATAATATTTGTTCGAACTTTTTACCTTTATTTCAAAAATTTGCACTGACTCTTTATTTACTACATTTAATTGATGCCAATATTCTGTATTTCCAGATTCGTCACCATATCCTGGACTATAACTTTCTTTAGCACCTACGCCTACAATCTTATATCCAGACTTTGCAAATATTTTCTTGGTAAATAGTGTAGCATAGATGAAATCATTTTCCGTAATAACTAATCTGTTACAACTAACAACCAGTTGAAACAAAAAAGCCCCTGATAAACCGATTAGAATAATCTCCTTCTGACTATTAATGAAAGAATGCAAACTATAGAGAATTGTATCATCTTTGGAATAATGATTAATAAACACTATAAAAAGCAGTAGTAATGCTATGATAATCACAAATTTCAAATTATTTTTATTTACCCAAAATACCTTTTTTTTCATTTTCCCCACTCCTTTTAAGCATATCAAAAAAAGTGTATCAATAATACCTAGACATGACAAGAGCATTTTCTATGCTCGTTCACTAAAAATCTCGCATTTGCTAAAAAAGATGAGGTTGGAACACAACTCTACGAGTCACACCCCAACCTCATCTTTAATTTCCAATTAATTGATCAAGCTTTCTCAAATACCCCACGACTGATCATGCCATCCATCAAGAAGTAGAACTTTTCTTGACTCATTGCATGAGAGTCGCTTTTAAAAATATTCATTGATTTCAAACCATTTGCAGTCGTCACTGACATTTTCAGTGTTTTCAAATCTTCAGCGATCGTGATTTTTAATTTAAACCCTTCTTTACTTTGGGGTGTCCCATCTAATGGACGGATCAGCTGAAAGTTACCAGAATTGGTTTCAGTGAAGCCATTATCTTTCAATGTGTATTTTTTTGCTTGTTCATTTACTTTATAGAATACCGTACAGCCTTCTACTGTTGCTTTTTCTTTAAACGCCATTTTTCCACCTCTTTATTTATTGTCTCTTTTATTATAGTTGGTACGCTTTCTTTTTACTAGTTCTAATCTAACTTTTCTTCAATTACTGCTTTATTTTTTGGATTATATCGATCAATATAGCTACTAATCGTTGAATTTGAGCATCATCATTCCCTAATCCAAAACTGATTCGGACAGATTCTTTGATTGCTGGGGCATTTTTTCCATGCATCGCCTGTAGAACATGAGAAGGATCGACTGTTCCTGCAGTACAAGCTGAACCGGTTGATATCGCCACCCCTTGTAAATCTAAGTGCATTAATAACAAGTCACTTGCTACGCCTTTAAATTGTATGTTTAAAATATGAGCTAGCTTATTTTCAGGATTACCATTGATCTGATAATCAATCTGAGCTTTATCTAGTTCAGTCAAAATAATCCGCTCAAATTCAACATATTTTTCATGCCGTTTTTCTTTTTCAACATCGGTTAAAAGTGCAACCGCTTTGCCCATGCCAGCAATACCAGCTAAATTTTCTGTTCCTGCTCGCCGTTTCTCTTCTTGCTCCCCACCATGTAAAAATGAAGGTAACGAAATGGCATCGTTTTTAAATAAGAAACCAACACCTTTTGGTCCATTGATTTTATGAGCAGAAATACTCAATAAATCAACGCCCATTTCATGAGGTAAAATTCGTTCAGAACCATATGCTTGGACAGCATCTGTATGAAAAATCGCGGGATGCTCTTTTAGCAATTCCCCAATTTCTTTGATTGGCATTAAATTACCGATTTCATTATTGCCATACATCACGGAAACCAAAATTGTATCATCCCGTAAAGCTGCTTCAAAATCTGCGATAGCCAGATTGCCGTTGACGTCAACAGGTAAGTAAGTCACTTCAAATCCCAACTCTTCCAAATACTTCATTGTTTCTAAAACAGCTGGATGCTCGATCGCGGTTGTAATCAGATGCATTCCTTGATCTTTTCTAGACAATGCCGTTTCAATGATTGCCGTGTTATCCCCTTCTGTACCACCACTATTAAAGATAATTTCGTGTGGTTTCACTTCAAGACTTGCTGCAATCACTTGACGGATATCTTCTAACTTACGATGAGCTTGTCGGCCAAATGTATGAATGCTAGACGGATTGCCAAATGTATTGGCCATTTCACTGGCCATTATCTCAATAACTGCCGGATGTGTCGGCGTTGTTGCTGCATGATCTAAATAAATGGGTTCCACTGAACTCGTCCTTTCTGACTCCTTGATAATGGGATTATTTTAACATAAGTGACAATGTACCTCAAAGAATGATTCTTTTTCTACTTACTTGGAAAAGCGTTTTTCCTTCTGATAGGTATAAATATTGCCATACGTAAAAACAGCTATCCCCGCCCAAATAAAACCAAATGCGATAAATTGCTCTGCTGAATAGGGCTCATGATATAAAAATAGTGCGGATAGCAACATTAAGGTTGGACCTACATATTGAATAAAGCCTAAAATAATATAAGAAATTTGTTTTGCTGCCTGTGCAAAAAGCAATAAAGGAATCGCCGTCACTACACCTGCTCCCATCAGCAATAGATTAGTAGATAATTCATAATTCATAAACCCTTGACGCGAGAAGAATAGTAAATAAACCAAAGCAATAGGTAAAATAACAAAGGTTTCAATCGTTAAACCAGTGTAAGAACTCACCGATACACCTTTTTTGATTAGTCCATAAAAACTAAAAGTCACTGCCATAACAAGTGGTGCTAACGGAATTTCACCTGTTTGAATCGTTAATAACAGGACACCCAACAAGGCTAAGCCACATGCAATCATTCCTGAACGACTTAATTTTTCTTTCAAAATCAAGGTTGCCAACAAGACATTCACTAACGGATTCATATAATACCCCAGACTCGCTTGCGTAACGTGTCCTTGGCTGACTGTATAAATAAAAGTGAACCAATTTACTGAAATCAAAATAGCTGCACAAATGATAGCAAATAATTTTTTCTTGTCTTGTATGACCGATTTGACCTCCGTCAGAAATAACGACCATCTTTTAGTAACTAAAATATAAATAATCATAAATAAAAAGGACCAGACAATGCGATAACACAAGATATCCAATGGAGCAACGGTTGGCAACAACTTCCAATAAATCGGAATGATCCCCCAAAATACATACGCAATAAAGCCTAATAAAACACCCTTTTTCTGTTCTTTCAC
The DNA here is from genome assembly GCF_001886225.1 of Enterococcus silesiacus. NCBI lineage: Bacteria > Bacillati > Bacillota > Bacilli > Lactobacillales > Enterococcaceae > Enterococcus > Enterococcus silesiacus. The sequence continues at coordinate 151,735 of NZ_JXLC01000004.1, forward strand.
TCGTGTTGCTCCTTCCTATTACTTGTATCAATTTTCGTTAGTCCTTTTATTCGACCAAGATAAAGACTAAAAAGAAGTCCAGTCTAAAGCAATAGCTGAACTTCTTTCTTGATTTAAACAAATTGTTGTTATTATTTTTCTTCTAAACGAAACAGTGGACTCATTGGTGTGTTTTCATGAATTCGTTTGACTGCCTCACCCATCAGTTCAGCACACGAAACAATGTTCAGAGCTTCTGGCTTGCGGTCTTCAGAAATAAAGACAGAGTCAGTCACACAAATTTGTTCGATTGGTGAAGCATCTAACGTCTCTTTAGCACCTTTTGATAGTAAACCGTGAGAAGCACAGGCATAAATACATTTCGCCCCATTTTCTTTTAGAATCTTAGCAGCAGTTGCCATCGTACTGCCAGAGTTTAAAATATCATCGACTAAAATACACGTCTTGCCTTTGACCTCTCCAATCACATATCCTGAACGGACACCGTCCACTTCGTCTTGGTCAATGATCGCAAGTGTTGCATCTAAATACTCAGATAAACTTCTGGCACGTTGGACACCACTGTTTTTAGGAGAAACAACAACAATATCTTCTCCCGTTAACTGTTGCTGACGATAATTATGAGCAAATAGCGGCATCGTAAACAGATTGTCTACTGGAATATCAAAGAATCCTTGCACTTGAACGGTGTGCAGATCTAGTGTCAATACGCGTGTTGCGCCTGCTTCTTCTAATAAGTTCGCAACTAATTTTGCTGTGATTGGTTCTCTTGGTTTAGCCGTTCGATCTTGTCTAGCGTATCCATAGTATGGTAACACCACATTAATTGTTTTAGCACTTGCTCGTTTCAATGCATCAATCATGATCAACAATTCCATTAAATTATCGTTAACAGGAAGGTTGGTCGACTGAACAAGAAAGACATGGTCCCCGCGAATACTCTCTTCAATATTGATTTGAATTTCTCCATCACTAAATTGGCGCACCGTACTTTTTCCGAGCTCAGTACCGACAACTTCAGCAATTTTCTCTGCTAAAGGGCGATTGGCATTCAAACTAAAGATTCGTAATGTTTTATCCTGGTATTTTTGGGTCATGATTTCCTCCGTGATCTAGATATTTTTCTATTCTGATAATTGAAAACTTCACTTTACATTCTAACATTGATTGGCTAAAAAATCATGGATCTTTTTCTTTATTGTGACGAATAATTGAATTTTCAACGACTTTTAACCGAAGAAAATTAGTACTTACAAAACTGTTCGGCAAATCTCATACAATCAACTTGTATTTATCCATCGTATGAGTAAAATTACTGTAACCGGAGGTGATTGACACTCATGCACTATAAAAAAAATCATAAAAAAAAGAAGCCTTTTATACCAGCACTCATTGTTTTAATTTTGATTATTTTGGTTGGGGTGGAAATCTATCTTTTATTTTTCCAAAATCAGCCTAAATCAGTTTCTCAAACAAGCACAAGCGAAAGGACGACAGAAACGACACAGTCTTCCACATCTTTAACACAAGCTAAAGATTTTAATAAGGAAGTTCAGCCTACTTCTGATTTTGCTGAAGAACTAAATCAAAAATTGAAGGATATCCAGTTTATCGGCACCGCTTTAATTATTCACAAAGGAAAAATCATTTTACAAAAAGGATTCGGCTATGCTAATTTTGCTGAAAGTAGGCCAAATACCTCTCAATCAACATTTCAAATCGGCTCAATACAAAAAGCGTTTACGGCTTCTCTTATTTTGCAACAAGTTCAAGCTCAGAAGCTTTCATTAGATGATACCTTGGACCGCTTTTTCCCAACTGTTCCAGATAGTCGAAAAATAACTATTCGCCAATTACTCTCAATGACTTCCGGATTACAACAAAAAATCAAACCTACGATCATGATGTCTGATAACGACTTTATTCAGTTTGCGATTTCTAATGCGACTATGGATATTTATGGTCAATATAAATATGAAGCAGTCAACTATTCTATTTTAGTGGGAATTCTAGAACAATTAACAGCTACTTCTTATCGAACTTTATTTACTCAAACATTTATTCAAGGTCTAAAATTATCTAGGACATGTTTTTATAACGACTTTATAAGATCACGTAATCGAACTTACGCCTACAAAAAAATCGCTGATAAAAATTTTGCTTCTGAAATACAAGATGATCCTTTAGGGTTTGATCAAGAAGTTGGTACTGGAAATGTGGGTATGACTGCAGGTGATCTCTATTTATTTTATTCTGATTTACTTGGAGGAAAGATTATTAATCAAAAAACCATGGATGAAGTTTGGACTCCTGAAATTGGATCAAAATATATGGGTGGTCTTTATAGTTTTCAAAATTATATTAGAGGACATGGAACTGAATCTGGTTTTGAATCGAATGCAAGGGTTTCAAAAGATAGACAAAATGCAGTAATTCTTCTTTCAAATCAAAAACCAGAGGATAAAACACTTCAAAAATTAGCAAATTCTATTTTCAACTCATTAGGACCTTATAACAGTCAATGAGTTTCCACACAAAACAATCAGTATAGAGGTATTTCACCGAACTCCCTATGATTGAGATATGACTCAAAGAGTTGTATCTTAGTCTTTTTTTATTCATTTTTAGGTTAGCCTAAAAAATGGATTGATTTTAATTTAACTTTACCTTATACTGAGTTTAAGGCAAACCTAAAAAGGAGGTTTTTTTATGTCTATAAATAATAATAATCTTACAGTAGAACATCTAACTGTTAGCTATCAAGGTCAAAAAGCCTTGTACGATATTTCTTTACACATTCCTGCTGGAAAAATCACAGGAGTGATTGGCCCTAATGGTGCAGGGAAATCGACATTTCTAAAAGGAATGCTCGGACTGATCAAAACAGATTCTAGAACCGTGCTTGCAGGTGAGCAGCCTATTGATGGCCAAAAGAAACGAATCGCATATGTCGAACAACGCAGCGCGCTAGATCTTTCATTTCCAATCAACGTTTTAGAGGTTGTCCTATTAGGAACTTATCCAAAACTAGGATTGATGAAACGTCCTAAAAAACATGAAAAGGAACAAGCCTTAGCAGCACTTAAAACTGTCCAACTGGAAGAATTTGGGAAACGTCAAATTGGTGAACTATCTGGCGGACAACTGCAACGGGTCTTTATCGCTCGAGTTCTCGCTCAAGAAGCAGATATCATTGTCTTAGATGAACCTTTTGTAGGGATTGATATGACGAGCGAAAAAGTCATCATGGACATTCTCAAACAATTAAAAGAAGCTGGAAAAACAATTTTGATCGTCCATCATGACCTCCATAAAGTCTCTCATTATTTTGATGATGTGATTATTTTGAAGAAAAAACTGATTGCTTGTGGACCCGTTTCAACTACATTTACCAACAAAAATATTCAGTTGGCCTATGGTGACACAATGGGCGATATTATTATCAAAGGAGTGGCTGATGCATGATTACAAATTTTATTGACGGATTGGTTCGTTACCAATTTCTACAAAATGCTTTGATCACCTCGATCATCGTTGGACTGGTTTCAGGAATCATTGGTTCATTTATCGTTTTACGAGGCATGTCCTTGATGGGAGATGCGATCTCTCACGCAGTTTTACCTGGGGTGGCGGCTTCTTATATGTTTGGTGTCAATTATATCTTCGGTGCCTCGGTTTTTGGTATTTTAGCGGCTTTATTGATTGGCTTTATTACTCAAAAAAGTCAATTAAAAAACGATACCGCGATCGGTGTTGTTTTCAGTTCCTTTTTCGCTTTAGGAATCATTATGATCTCTTTCGCAAAAAGCTCGACCGATCTTTATCATATTCTCTTTGGGAATGTTTTAGCGGTTCGAGATTCTGATATTTTGATTACCGCAATTGTTGGGATCATCGTGTTGATCTTTGTTGGATTATTCTATAAGGAACTACAAATTACCTCTTTTGATCCAACAATGGCACAAGCGTACGGATTAAATGTTCAGTTCTTCCACTACGCCTTGATGTTTTTATTAACCTTAGTTGCTGTTTCATCGTTACAGACAGTTGGAACGATTTTAGTGATTGCCATGTTGATCACTCCTGCTGCTACCGCATACTTGCTGACGAATCACTTACCTACAATGATCACCTTAGCTTCTCTTTTCGGAATACTAAGTTCGATCATCGGCTTATTCTTTAGCTATTCGTATAACCTAGCATCAGGCGCTACAATCGTTTTAACCGCTGCAGCATTTTTCGTTATCGCGTTTCTATTTTCACCTAAAAAAGGACTATTTTTTGTCAATAAACAGAAAACGGAGGAACCTATATTATGAGAAAAAAAATACTTTTTATCACAGCACTAGCTAGTTTATTTTTACTAGCTGCTTGTCAATCTAAGTCTACAGATACCTCAGACAAGGAAAAAATCAATGTTGTTGCGACAAACTCGATTCTTGCTGATATAGTGGATAATGTTGGAAAAGATTTGGTCAATTTACACAGTATCGTCCCAGTTGGAACAGATCCTCATGAATATGAACCACTACCTGAAGATGTTGCAAAAGCATCTGAAGCTGACGTTTTATTCTTCAATGGTTTAAACTTAGAAACTGGTGGAAACGGTTGGTTCAATAAACTGATGGAAACAGCGAAGAAAAAAGAAGATCAAGACTTTTTCTCCGTAAGTAAAAAAGTCCAACCGATGTATTTAACCAGTGCTGGGCAAGAAAACGAGCAAGATCCACATGCTTGGCTAGATATCCAAAACGGGATTGCTTATGTCGAAGCAATCAGAGACACATTAAGTGAAAAAGATCCTAAAAATAAAGAAACTTACGAAAAAAATGCCAAAGAATATATTGAAAAACTAGCAGCTTTAGACAAAGAAGCCAAAGAAAAATTTGCAGATATTCCAGAAAATAAAAAACTACTAGTTACTAGTGAAGGGGCTTTTAAATATTTCTCTAAAGCGTATGGTCTGACTGCTGCCTATATTTGGGAAATCAATACCGAAAGCCAAGGAACACCAGATCAAATGAAACAAATCATCGATCAAATCCACAAAACAAAAGTGCCTTCCTTATTTGTTGAAACCAGTGTCGACAAACGTAGTATGGAACGCGTGTCAAAAGAAACAGATCTACCGATTTACAGTACGATTTTTACCGATTCTATTGCTAAAAAAGGTGAAGATGGCGATAGCTATTATGCTATGATGAAGTGGAATTTAGATAAAATTCATGATGGCTTGATGAAATAAATAAAAACTGCTGCTGACATTTCACTCAATGTCAGCAGCAGTTTTTTATTGTATCATATCTTCGATATTGATCACACGATCCGTAATATCCGTATAAAACTCTTCTTCATGGGAAACAATGACGATCGTTCCTTGAAATTGTTGAATGGCTTGGCGTAAACTGTCTTTTGCAGCTGCATCAATATGATTCGTTGGTTCATCTAAGAAAATAATATTACTTGAATCCATCGTCAGCTCACTCAGCTTCACTTTTGTCTGCTCTCCTCCGCTTAATAAACGCAGTTGCTGATTTACTAATTTATCAGGTAATCCGCATTTGGCTAAATAGGTGCGGATTTCTTTGACTGTTTTTTTAGGGAAACGATCACTTAAATAAGCTAACGGAGTTAAGTAATCATTTTCCCAGATCAAATCTTGAGAAAAATAAGCAATTTTAGTGTTGGCTGGATATTGATATTCACCACTAATCGGTTGAATAATACCAGTCAGTGTTTTGATCAACGTTGATTTACCAATACCGTTAAACCCTTTGATTGCTACTTTTTCCCCGCTATGCACCGATAAATTAATCGGTGCTAGTAAGGGTTCGTTGTACCCGATGACTAATTCATCCGTAATCAGGGCTAAGCTAGCGACGATTGGCTGATAAGGAAACTGAATTTGTGGCTTCACTAGGCTACCTGGAGGTGCCATGCGTTCCACTCGGTCTAATTGCTTTTGACGACTTTTTGCCATCGTTGCACGGTTTCCTGCTTTGTATTTACGAATATAAGCTTCCGCTTTTTCGATTTTCGCTTGTTGGGCATGGTACTGTTTTAAGTAGCTTTCTTTGTTTTGTTCTTTTTGCGCAAAAGATTTCTCAACATTACCTGTATATCTGGTTAATTTACCAAATTCAATATCACAAATACAATTCGTTACGGCATTTAAAAAGTGATAATCGTGAGAAACTAAAATAAAGGTTCCATCAAAATCATTTAAATAATTGATCAACCACTGAATATGAGTGTCATCCAAGTAGTTTGTTGGTTCGTCTAATAATAAAACATCTGGTTCTTCTAAAAGTAGTTTCGCCAAAATAACTTTAGATCGCTGTCCACCACTTAAATTATTCATTGGTCGATCTAAGCCAATTGCTTCGATTCCAAGTCCGTTGGCAAGGTCATTGATGATCGTATCGATTTGATAAAAATCACTTTCATCTAGTTGTGTTTGCAAGTTCCCCGCTCGCTCTAATAATTTAGCTTCGCCAATCTCACCAAATTCTGTGTATAAATCATTGATTTTTCCTTCAATTTCGTATAATGGCTTGTATGCTTGGTGTAAAAATTCGTTAATCGTACTATTGCCAATCACTTCCACATATTGATCTAAGTAACCGATTTTCGTATTGTTTTGCCAAGTGATGCTACCATCATCGGCCAAAATTTCACCTGTCAGAATCTTGACCAAGGTTGATTTTCCTACCCCGTTTTGCCCTGTTAATCCCATGTGATCGCCTTTATTGACACGAAGCGACGCATCTTCATAAAGAATTTTCTCCCCAAAACGTTGGGTTAAATGTTCGATTGTTAATAAACTCATATTTTCTTCCTCTTTTCTATTCTCTTTGTTGTAAATTGTATTAAGTGCTTGCTTGTCTGTTCCGCAATTTAAATTGCTTTTGACAACGGTTCCGTACATTTTAGTTGAAAGAGCATCTTATCAAAACAAAAAACAAGCGATCAAATAGGCTCTCCTATCTTATCCCTTGTTTTATATCAGCAAAGGACAACGTACGAAACACGTTGTCCTTTAATCAGCGCTATAAAAAAATCATGATCCATCGTTAAAACAACACAAAATAAGACTAATTGCTAGTCTAAAAATTTTAGTATTCGTCTCAAACGATGAAGCGTTCATTTTATTAGGCTCCGCAACAATGCTTCATCACATTCATTTGTCGGGAGCTGATTCTTTTCACAAATTTATCTGAAAGAAAAAACATTCTTAATCACCTTTCTTTACAAAAATAGTTTAACATAATTGTTTTGAAAAGCAAGAATATTGCTAAGTTCTCTATCCTCTTTGCACAATATGTTGGATTGTTTTATTTTTATCTTTGGTCAACTCTTTTAAAAATGCTGGTCGTAAATCCGCCTGTGGAAGTTCTTCAAAAGGTACCCACTGCAACTGTTCTTGCTCGTCAAATTCGTTATAAGAATGGCATGAAATTGTGCTATTTTTAAGTTCTACGTAATAATAAAATGAGAGTTCATGATAAGTTTCTCCAGTTAAATCAGATGTAAAAAAATTTTCATGAATAAAACCTAACGTTTTTCTTTCAATTTTAGTACCAGTTTCTTCTATGACCTCTCTTTCAATAGCATCATCTAATGTTTCATGCATTTTTACTCGGCCACCAACTGAATAATAATAAGGTTCTTTTGCATTTGATGCCACTAACAAGCCTAAATCACTCATAATAATCGCACCTACACGATAATTAAACCTGCCTTCTTTAGTTTTGAACGTACAATCCATTTTACCAGCTCCTTATCTTTAGGTTTTTCTTAAATTATAATTGACCTTTCCCCTTTTACCAAGGGCCAAAAAAAGTCTAAAAATTGAAGTCTGTTCCCCTTCAATCCTTAGACTTTTATAAATGTTTAGGTAATTGAATTCAAATACGTTAGTGCATAACGCACATGAAATTCTGTTGCTAACGCCAATCCTGCTTCATCGATATCAAATTTTTCATGATGATGACCATATTGTGTATCCGGATTATCTAAATTACGAGTTCCCACTCGACCATAAACACCTGGTGCTTTAAGTAAAAAGTCAGCAAAATCATCTGCACCTAAACTCTTAGTCTGGTCAGTGACGACATTTTCACTTCCAACAATTTCAGCTGCTACTTTTTGTGCCAATTCAGCGGACTCATCATCATTGATCAACGGTCCTGCCGCATCATAGATTTGGAAAGACGAAATCTTGGTTCGATGAGCTTCAGCAATTTGATTGGCTATTGCTTCCACGCGTTTTAAAACAAACGCTCGTGTTTCATGACTGAATGCTCGCACTGTACCTTCGATTATAGCATGATTTGCAACAATATTATATCTAGTTCCAGCATCAAGTACACCGATTCCAACAACAACAGGATCTAACGGGCTAACTTCTCGTGCTGCAATTTTCTGTAATTCCACAACGATACTTGCTGCGGCCAACACAGCATCCCGACCAACATTAGGCTGAGCTACATGACTACTCAACCCTTCAACTTCAATTTTAAAAATATCGCAAGAGGCATTAGTCGCACCTTTAGTCACGACTAATTTTCCTACAGGAACACTTGAATCTAAATGGATTCCAAAAACCTGATCGATATTTTCAACAAAACCGCCCTCGACAAACTGACAAGCGCCAGCGCCAATTTCTTCTGCAGGTTGAAATGCTAATTTGATCGTTCCAGCAAAATCGCCCTCATGATTTTTTAAGACTTTGGCAGCACCTAGCAAAGCTGCCGCATGACCATCATGACCACAAGCATGATTTAACCCTGGATTTTTAGATTGGTACTCTTTTCCTGTTGCATCTTCTAATTCTAACGCATCAATATCTGCTCTTAGAATGATAGTTTTACCAGGTTTCTCTCCTTCGATTGTTCCAAGTACCCCTGTTTCTCCGACTTCTTCAAAGGAAATATCCAACTTATTCAGTTCTTCTTTGATTCGTTTGATTGTTTCAAATTCTTTTAAACTGGCTTCTGGATATTGATGAAAATGCCGTCTTAGTGCAATCACTTCATCTTTGTTTTGTTGAATTTCCTCTTGAATCGATTGTTTTATTACTGTTGTCATATAATCATCCTCTTCTTATTTTCTGCCAAATGTTTCCCACGCTGGAACGCTAGAACCTTTTGATGTTTCTTCAATGACTTTTTTCGTTTCTTCTTGTTGATAAGTATCGACGACTTTATTGTAGGTTTTATTGTCTTTATCCGATCCACGAGCAACGATGATATTCACATAAGGTTTTGATGTTTCGTCCACAGGTTCTAAGAAAATCGCATCTTTTGCTGGGACAAAACCAGCATCGACAGCCATCCCACTATTGATTACAGAAGCATCGATATCTTGCAATGCTCTAGCCGTTTGTGATGCATCTAATTCTGTTATTTTTAAAGCTAATTTATTTTCTGTAACATCACTTACAGTTGGTGTTTGCTTCTTCGCAGGATCTACTTTGATCAATCTAGCACTTTGTAACAACAATAACGCGCGTCCGCCATTTGTTGCATCATTTGGAATCGCGATTTCAGCACCATTTTTTAACTCTTTAACATCTTTGATTTTAGAAGAATAAATGCCTAATGGGGCACTGACCGTATTACCGATCGATACAAGATCTGTTTTATGCTCGTCATTATAGTTATCTAAGAAAATCTGATGCTGGAATGAATTCAAATCAATTTCTTTTTCTGCTAAGGCAGCATTTGGTTGCGTATAATCAGAAAATTCAACAAGCTGTAAATCGATTCCATCAACTTTCAACCGTTCTTTCACTGATTCTAAAACTTCGTTATTGGCGCCAACAACACCTAATTTTACGACCTCATTCTTTTCACTTTTAGCACTTCCAGCAGAACATCCTGCTAATACAACCCCTATTGTTAAAGCTAATCCGATAATTTTAATTGTTTTTTTCATTTAAATTTCCTCTTTTCGCGTATTTTTTAATGTGATGTTCTCTTGATCAAGGTGTTACTTATAAACTGACTAGCAAAAACTAAAACTAAGATGATCAACGTTGCGACAACTGTCACATCCGTTTGGAACCGATTATAGCCTCTAGTGATCGCTAAGTTTCCTAAACCGCCAGCGCCGATAGCACCAGCCATTGCTGTCAAACCAATCAAATTGATGATCGTAACGGATGAAACTCGAATGATACTTGGTAAGCCTTCAATTAAATAGACTCTAAAAATAATTCCCAAAGGACTAGTTCCCATTGATTCCGCCGCTTCAATCACACCTGGATCGACTTCTAATAAGGCATTTTCGATCTGACGGGCAAAAAATGGAATCACCCCTATCACCAGTGGCACTAAAGCAGCCGTTGTCCCAATCGTTGTTCCTGTTAAAAAACGAGTGATCGGCTGAATCAATGCCAGCATGATGATAAAAGGAATGGATCTACAAACGTTGATAATTTTTTCTAAAATATTATAGAGAACACTATTCTTTAGAATCCCTTCTGGTCCTGTCGCAACTAACACCACACCTAGTAATGTTCCCAAAATCCCGGCGATGATCGCTGTCCAAAAGACCATATACAACGTTTCAATCGTACTATCGATAAACTCTTGTTTTAGTTGTAAGACATTTGGAAAATATTGTTGTAATAATGGCTGCATCTATATCACTCTTTCTTATTTAGTTTAGATAACATGTAAGGGGATAACACTTTCTTTTGGTTCACTTTTTTTTAAAATCTTGATTTTCACGCCTTGTGTTTGTAGAAACTCTAAAGCCTTTTCTCGTTGGTTTTCTTCTCCCGAAAGAATCACGATCAAATTGCCGATTGGAACTTGCTGCAAAATTTCTACATTTCCATATAAAATATTCGTTACCACATGATATTTACTGTAAAGCTGAGCAATCAGTGGTTCACTCGTTTGCTCACCTACATAAGAGAATTCTACCAACACTTCATTTCCACTCAAATTCGTCAAACTTGGATGCTGAATAATTGTTTCCAACGCTTGATCGATATGCGTTGCTGTTCTGATAAAGTCCTTCGTCAAGGCTTTTTTTGGCTGACTGAAAATCGACACAATATCATTTTCTTCAATCACCTGTCCATCTTCCATCACAGCGACTTTGTTACAAATTTCTTTCACCACTTGCATTTCATGAGTGATCAAAACGATCGTTAAACCTAATTCTTTATTTAATTTCTTTAATAAATCTAAAATCTGGATCGTTGTTTTAGGATCTAATGCGCTGGTAGCTTCATCGCATAATAATATTTCTGGATCATTGGCTAAGGCTCTAGCGATGGCTACCCTTTGTTTCTGTCCGCCCGATAATTGGCTAGGATAAGCCTCTTTTTTCTCTGAAAGTCCTACTAGCTCGAGCAGTCGTTCGATTTTTTCTTTCCGTTGCTCTTTTGAAAGTCCAGAATATTTTAAGGAAAAATCAACATTGGCAAAAATCGTTCGCTCTTTCATCAAATTAAAATGCTGGAAAATCATGCCGATTTTTTTACGCTGTGCTCTTAATTCTTTCGGTGAAAAATTAAGAATATTTTTGTTGTGGATAATAACCTCGCCAGCTGTTGGTCGTTGCAGTAAATTGACCACTCGGACTAACGTACTTTTTCCAGCTCCTGAATAACCCACAATGCCAAATACATCTTCTTTTTCAATTCTTAAGGAAACATTTTTAACTGCATCGATTTGCTGTTTCTTCTGATAAAAGGTGACGTCTATATTTTTTAATTCGATCATTTTTGTTCCTCCTGTCATTCTTTTGGTATAAACCAGTAATTTCCTTGGTTGTGTTCTTTTAAATAGTTTTTGAACGCGTCTGAATGATAGGCTTTCACCACAGCTTGTGCCCAATCGCTCTCTGCATTCTTTTCATCAACCGTTGCGACTAGTTCATAGTCTTTTAACACATCTTCTGCAAGTAAACTGTCTTTTGGATCAAGCTTCGCGCTGTAAACAATACTTCCCGGAATCACTGCATATTCTAAGTCAGCTAAACTTCTAGGAATTTGGGCCGATGACATTTGGACTAGATCTAAATTTTTAGGATTATCCACAATATCTGCCTTTGTTGCTTTGACTGGATCAATTCCTGCTTTCAACTTGATCCAACCCGCTTTTTGTAAAAGATTAAAGGCTCTTGCCGTATTTGAGGCATCATCGGGAAGACCAATCTTATCGCCTTCTTTGACTTCAGTCAGTGTCCTTCTTTTTCCTGGAAACAGCCCAGCTGGAACAGTGGGAATCGGTGTGATCCCAACTAAATGAGTCCCTTTATTCTCGTTGAAATTATTCAGATAAGCGGTATGTTGGTCGACATTCAAATCAATAGCCCCTTCCGCCAACGCGACATCTGCTTGAATTAATTCTGTAAATTCCGTTTCTTTGATTTGATAGCCTTCTTTTTCCAAAATAGGTTTGACTGCGTCTAAAAACAATTCACTATATGGCCCTGGTGATGTCCCAACTCGAATGATTGCCGCTTCTTTTGTTGTCTCTGATGTAGCTTTATCATTTTTACCACAGGCAGCAATAACAATAATCCCCGTTAAAATCAACACAATATTTAACAACTTTTTCTTCATGAATCGTCCCTCCATTTTTATTATTTATAAAAAGAAAAAAGCATCCTCAAATGTATAAACCTATACATTTGAGGACGCTTTTGCGTGCTACCACCTCTATTTGATACCTATTCACATAGATATCCTCATCAAGTACGGCGATCGTTGATCGCTTATACTCTAGTACTATAACGGGTACATCCGTCGCTGTCTTATGAATGATTCACTCGAAGCGCTGCTCAATGGCCATTTTCCAGATTTCGTTTATCGCTTGTTTTCAGCTACCCAAGCTCTCTGTTAGATATCGTTTCATCTGTACTTTCCATCTCATTGCTTTGTTTATTTAGTTTTTTGAAGGATCAACACTTCCTTCGTCAGTCCTGAACATAAAAATAGCCCTCTACCAGCCTATGCTAGTAAAGGGCGAATAATCGCGGTACCACCTTTGTTTTAAAGTAATTCATGATTACTTTTCTTAGACCAAGTCTTATAACTTGTCGCTTTGATAACGGATGCTTTCCCGAAGCTGCTTACCTATCAACAGCTTGTCCTCATGAGACCATCTTCAACTCTTATGCGCTTATCTCTTTTCACCCACCGAGACTCTCTTGTAAAGCACGTCCAAATTTACTCTTCTCTTCAACGGACTATTATTCATTTGTTGTTACGTTGTATTCTACTGGAAAATAAATCCTCTGTCAAATCTTTTTTTCATTTTTTTATTCAGCGATTGTTTCTACGGTACTAACTAAGTATTGCGCTAAAACATCCTTAGATAATTCTTTTCCATATCCACAAATAGGACACAGCAAGTAATGACTGGATGATGTTGTAAAAAGTGGAATCCAAAATAACGTGAATTTCCGTCCGATTTGTTTTCCTTGCATGATCACTTCGTTGTTACAGTGACTGCAGTCACATTGAATTACTGTATCACCTAAATCTTTTTCAAATCCTGTACTACCCCAAACAATAAACATATTTATTTTCTCCCCTTTGATTCAGTTTAACAATATACACTAGCTTGTGTCAATAACATAGTTGAATACCCAATCAAATTGATCATTCATTATATAACACTTTTAAACTTTTTTTGATCTTGCATAGTGAACAGAAATTGATTGACAAAGCTGAGTTTCTACGGTAATCTGTTATTTGTATTATTAATAGTGCCGCCTTAGCTCAGCTGGTAGAGCACCACCATGGTAAGGTGGGGGTCGACGGTTCGAATCCGTCAGGTGGCTTATCGAAAGAGGATGGGACAGAAGTGTTTAACTCCGAGAAATAAGAAGGAATTCACGAAAATTGTTTTTCAAATTTTTGTGAATTTCAGCTTATTTCCGAAGGAGTTGCTTCTGCTCCCACCGTTTATTCGGATTCCTTGAGGCTGGGATGTAACTCATAGAGTTATAGCCCAGCCTCTTTTTGTTCTATTTTAGCAAAAAACAGATATAATAAAAGAAAATATACTTTTTAAGAGGTGAAACAGGTTGTCTAATTATGCAAATTTAAGCTTCGAATTCTATCAAAAAAATGACCAACATCTTTATTCTATTCTCACTAAAGATATTCGCGTGATGCGTTATATCACTGAAAAAGCAGAGTCTGAAGTTGAAGCTGCTGAAAATTTTGAAAAGATTTTAGCTTACAATACGACTCACACTGATCAAACTGGCTACTATAAAATCTTTGATCAAGATACCTATATTGGCTTTGGTAAATTATCTTGGGATGAAGAAAATAAAATCGAGATCGGTTACATGCTCTTACCCGAACAATGGGGACAAGGTTATGCTACACAAATAATAGCTCGTTTATTAAACCTGATAAAACAATCAGAACGACTCTCTCAAGCCACCACTTACGCCATAATCGATCCTAAAAATGGTGCATCAAAACATCTATTAGAAAAGAATCACTTTGTCTCTGTCTGGCAAGGTATCGAAGCTGGCTTACTTTCTGAGCATTTGATTTGGCAACCTTGATCTATTATTCCCAAAAACGTCTAACCCTTTGAGCAACCCTCAAGAGTTAGACGCTTTTTTTCAATCATCATATCGTTTTCGTTTAGACGAAGCTGGTATTCCCAATGCCTCCCGATATTTTGTAACGGTACGACGGGAAATTTCAATTTCTTGTTCTTTTAACAAATCTACTAGTTTCTGATCGGAGAGTGGTTTGGCTTTATTTTCGTTATCTACTAATGCTTGTAATTGTTTTTTGATACTGCTAGTTGAAGTTTCTTCTCCTGTATTATCATTCGATAAACCATGAGAGAAAAATGAACGTAGCTCAAAAACACCAAATTCCGTTTCTAAATATTTACCATTCACTGTTCGACTAACTGTAGATTCATGAATATTCAGCGTTTCCGCAATTTCTTTTAACGTCATTGGTTTTAACGGACGATCTTCTTTGAAAAAAAATTCTTGCTGACGTTGGACAATTTCTGTACCGACTCTTAAAATCGTATCGCCACGTTGAATAATCGTTTTTTCCAGCCATTCGAACTCATTTTTCTTTTCCTTGATGTAGTCCTGCACTTCTTTGTCATCCGTTGCTTCCATCCGTTCAAAATAAGCTTGTTGGAACTGAATAGTCGGGGTGCCAGTTTTATTGGAACGAACCGTTAGCTGCTTGTCTTTGATGCGTAGTGTTAAATCTGGGCGGATATATAACCCAGAAGTGGATTCAAAAATACTACCTGGCGCTGGTGTTAACGTTTGAATGTAATCAAAAATCGTTTGGATCTCCGATAATGCGACATCAAACTTTTTAGCGATCATTCCCCATTTACGATTAGCTAAATGATCGAATTCTTCTTCTATGACAATATAAGCTAACTCTGGTGCTGTTTCATCTCGCTCAATTTGCAGCAATAAACACTCATGCAAGTCTCTTGCCCCAACTCCTGCTGGATCTAATTGCTGAATCAACGTCAAAGCATCGAGCATTTCGATTGCTGTTGCTCCAGTTTTTAGCGTTGCCTCCTCTAAGTCGATCATCAAGTAGCCGTTTAAATCAATATATTCAACCAAAAATAATACTAGAGTACGCAGATAAGTATCCCGATAATTCAAATGAATTTGATCGATCAAATATTCAAAAAGCGAAGTATGCTCATCAGGAATTTGATTCAAATAATTATTTTCTTCATTCGTATATGTTCGACTACCGGAACTTGGAAAATCACCATAGTTTGTTTCTGTGTGAATATCGATCAATGGATTTTCTAGCGATTTAGCTTCTATGTATGCGAAAAGTTCTTCTGAATTGTACTGTAAAATCTGAATCGACTGCTGTAATTGCTGGGTCATTGCAAGTTTTTGGACTTGTTTTTGTTGTTGTGATAAATGTTGTTCAAATTTCATTATTTTGGTCCTCCCCCTTGTAATTTATCGAAATATCAGCTAAACTAGTAAACGTGCTTGCGCCCTTAGTGTAGTGGATATCACGTAAGATTCCGGTTCTTGAGACGGGGGTTCGATTCCCTCAGGGCGCGTTTTATAATTAGTACCCCCTTAACACTAAAGAGGGTATTTTTTTTATTCAAATTAAAACTTTTTTCCTCCCCTATTGTATCATAAAAAATGCCCTTATGTTTTTCAATTTCCAGCTGCTGATTATTTATCAGTCAATTAGTTCTTGCTCTTATGCATTCTTGATCATTTTTTAAAAAAGAAAAAGTCTAGGTTTTTATCCCTAGACTAATCTTCTAATTTATAATTAAATTTCTTATTAAAACTTTAAATCTAGTCAAAACATGTAAAAACTACTCAATTGCTTCTAAAAGTATGATCGGTGTGTTGTACATCACAACTCTAGAGTCTTCCGTATATATCTTTTTTATGACCCCTCTTTCCTCCATAACGATATCATAACAAACAGACAGACTTTCTATTGTAAATAACAGATTGCCTTTTTCTTGTATACTATTTATTTTTACCTCATCATTTATGGCTATTTTTCCTACTAAATTGGAGAGAATTAGTCTATGTCCATATAAAAACAACCTAACATAGCTAATTGCAAATTCATTTTCTTTATTTATTCGTTGTTCAACTTCATTTTTAATATTCTTGAAAAAATATTCTTTTTTCATTTTTACTCCTTTGTATCACTCTAAAAAATTGAATTGCTCTACTAAACTTTCCTCTAGGAAATACTGGTTGAATTTCTCTTGTCTTAGGTTTATCTTGCTTAACAGAACAATTGTTTTGAAGTGTGAATAAAATGAAATAAGAGCCAATATACATAACTAGTTGACTAAAATAAAAAAATTTATGCTCTCTAGACAATATATTCTATCTATTTTAATTCAGTTTATAATCTCTTTTAGTTTTAAAAATTGCAAGAACATAAAAGAGAACAATTAATAGACCAATATAAACCGTATTTGGGATTACTGTTGATAAGTCCTTCCCTATTTCGATATCTTTGAATAACAATATAAATCTCTTTTGAGGCATAACCTGAATTATTTTTTCTAACCAAAGATTACCTCCTTCGAATGAAAAGAAACTACCTGACAACATAGTTGTAATAATAATGAGTAGTGATCCAAACATGTTGGCTTTGTCACCCTCTTTGAAAATAGCTGCAATCAACAAAGAAAAACTTGTAGCAAATAGACAAACAAATAGTAACAGTAGGCTTAATTGCCAATAAGACATCCCAAACTCTTTTTGAAAGACTACATTCACACCAAAGATAAAGCACAATGTAGGGAGAAAAATTAAAAGAAAAGCAAATAATGAATGACCTATAAGTATTCGAACAAAGGAAATTGGCGCAGTAACAATACGCTCCAATAGATGTTTTTCTTTTTCTTCACTAAATAACATCATATTTGTTAAGCTAGCCATCATTAAAAACATCAGTAAGTAGCTGAGAAGTGTGACACCTAAACTATCTTTTGTATTACTTGATAGATCAGTTGAATTTATTGAATCTTCTAGCACATCAGTAAGTTGGGACTTGAAATTTTCACCTTTGATGGTCTCAATAGTATATCCTTTTAGCCCATCAGTAGAAACAATTGCATCATAACTACCTTTTACAAGTTCAGATTTCAATGGCTTTTGATCTACGTAAATTATATTTAACTGTTTTGATTGAATTGTCACTTCATTTTTTTCACCAACAACCGCAACTGTTGCTACAACTGCTGTCCGATTTGATAAAACAAAAGAAAGGATAATAACAGCTAGAATAAGCACAAACATAATTCCGATCCTAGCTATACTATTTTTAGTACGTAACCAGTCATTTTTAATTATACTTATCATAAATAATCCTCCCCTTTGAATAAGTAACCACAAAAAATAATACTAATTAGAGATAGTATCACTAGAATAATCAAACTAGGCAGAAATGCTTTCGTATGATCATCATAAATCAGTTGAAAAATTGTATCGGTTACTCTGGTCAGTGGAAGTATCTCACTAAATTTTTGGATTTGTTTGCTAATACTGGATAAAGGGAAAAACAAGCCTGAAGCAATGGCAATCAACGCACTAATCAAACTGATTAGTTGGTTTGCTACTCCTTCATCCTTAAAAATACAGCATACGAGCACCCCTAAACAGCAACAAAAGAAGTTCAACACTAAAAATAAAACCCATACTTGAATAGCTGCTACACCCATACCATAATTTGCGCCAAACAAAATAGAGAGAATCACTCCAGTTAGAGTGTAACAAACAGTAGTAAAAATAAAAGTTCCCATAATTTTGGCCAATGGAATAAATAATGATGGTACTGGCGAATAAATAATTCGCATATTTGGATTTTTAACACGTTCCTCTAAAAAGCAATTTGCAGAAAATGTTGCAGAATTCAATACACTGAAAATCATCATTGTTACGCCATAATAATCATAACTACTAAATTCCCCACCATACATTCCTTCAGTTAACAATCCTAAAATAACAGTAAGAGAAAATGGAAATGCAAATCCCATAATAAGCCATGATGGATTAATAAATAAACTAATTGTATCTTGTTGGAGTATTTTGAAAAAACGATACATTTGCTCCCCTCCTTATTCTCTTAAATAACGCCCAGTTAAATCAAGAAATACACTTTCCAAATTCCCAGTTTGTAACGAAATATTCATAATTATTTGATTTTGTTTTGTCAGACAAGTAATTATTTTATCCAAAATTTCTGCATCTCGCTTAACAAATATTTCCATGCGGTTATCATTTAAAATAACATTATCAACGCCGTCAATATCATAAAATAATTCTAATGAAAGTTCTCCGACTTTGTCTAAATCGATCATAATTTTTTTATTACCAGACAGCCGTTTCAGCTCTTCATTTGTCCCTGTAGCGATAATCTCACCATGGTCCATTATAATAATTCGAGTAGATATTTCTTCAACCTCCTCCATATAATGGGTTGTATAAAGAATAGTCATTCCATTCTCTCTCATTTTCCTTATTGACTCTAAAATATGATTTCTAGATTGCGGGTCAATTCCTACTGTTGGCTCATCCATGATTAATAGGTTAGGACGATGAGCAATTGCACAAGCAATATTTAATCTTCTTTTCATTCCTCCTGAAAAAGTATGTACTTTTTCTTTTCTTTTACTCACTAACCCAACAGACTCTAAGGAAAAATCAATACCTGCTTGCAGGCTATCACCTTTTAATCCATATAAAGACGCGAAAAACTTTACATTTTGTTCTGCAGTTAGATCTTCGTACAAAGCTAGATCTTGAGGAACAACTCCTAACTGTTTTTTGAAATTTTTTAAATCTTTGTAGATAGATTCGCCTTTATAAAGAATTTCACCTTTATCTAAATTAAGTGTACCGCAAATAATATTAATGGTTGTACTTTTGGCAGCACCATTCGGACCTAAGAAACATAAAATTTCCTGTTTATCGATTTCAAAAGATATACCCTGAACAACTTTTTTATCCCCATAACTTTTCTCTAAACCTTTCACACATAACAGTGTCTCCATTTAATCAATTCCTTTCCAACTATACTTATTTCCTCAATTCAATTTTATTAAAGCCCTTAAATAGATAAATTATGAAAGTTCAGACTCACTAAATGATTCATTCATCTCTGCTTCGACTGCCTGATCTCTAATAACATCTGCATTCTTACTTAGCAAGTTTATTTTAGAACTTTTAGAGAAATATACTCCTGTGCAACTTAATAAGATACCGGTGATGAAAAATAAGAACCCGATCCCTCTACTATTCCCTACCCCAAATATTTTTCCAAGAGATGGTGCTAAAATTCCGTTTGTAGCAAATATTGGTATAAATAAATAATCAGCAAGAGGGCCCGAAATAGCATAAGAAATTACAAAACCAAATTGAGAAACTAAACCAGTTATCCCCCAAACTCTGCCTTGAAAGGCTTCATCCACATTACTTCGTAATAATACATCAGCACTCATGTTGATAAATGGAAGAAAGGAGAAAAAACAAAATGCTGCCAACCCCAAGAAAACGATTGGAAAGTTCACTCCTAACAAGGAGATAGCTAAACCGGAAAATAGCAATGCCTTTCCCAGAGTCTGTTGCAACTGCCATTTACGTTTAGTTAGTCCGATAGCCAAACTACTAACCAACATTCCAACTGCCGCAAACGATTCAAATGTCCCTACTTGAGCAACATTAAGGCTAGAAAGTAGCAGCGGTTTGATCAAAGTTTGAAGAAATCCCATACTAAACGAGACAATTGTCATCGCTAAAATCAACGCTATAATCCCCTGTTTCTTCATCATGTAATCCCAGCCATTTTTTAAAGATAACAAGAACGGTTCTTCATGCTGTTCTTTCTTTTCTGTTGTCTTTTTGGCACGCATAACATATAAAATACTAGCAACTGTTACAAAAAAGGTACTGATATCAATCAATAAAATTTTCTCAATAGACATAAATTGTAATAGAATTCCCGCAAGTAAGGGAGCAAATAAAAACTTTGCTGCTCCAGCTAGTTGAACCAATCCACTAGCTTTTGAAAACTCATCTGGTGTCAAAATTTCAGTAATCGTCGCTCGATAAGCTGGTTCAAGTAGAGAAGAAAAAATAGAACTGATCGTTACACCAATGACAATAATCGTAAAACTGCTTGTCCCATTTTGTATGTGAAAATAAATAAATATTAAACCAACGGCTGAAAGAGAATCTCCAATCAACATTAATACTCGGCGATTAAATCGGTCAGCTAAGCCACCAGCTATCGGTGTAAGTAATACACTTGGCAAAAAAGAAAACAGTGTTAGTAGCGACAAATGAGTTGCTTCTCCAGTTTGCTGGTATACATAAATACTTAGAGCAAAGGAACTTAGACCATTACCAACTAACGAAACTAGTTCTCCGATCCAAAGAGCCATAAAATAGTTGAAATTACTTTTTTGTTTCATTTTCTCACTCTCCTTCAACACATTAATTTACGATTAAAAACCATTTTGCTTCAGCCATTGATTCATTTGTTCTTCCCGTTTCGTTAATTGTTCATTAGAATCAATTGCTTCTTTGTTAAATTTACCAAGCTGTTTTTCAGCTCTAATTTCTCCATCTATCATAAATAAAACTCTTTGTGAACGAGCAGCTACTCTGATATCGTGTGTTACTAGAACAATTGTTGTCCCTTCGCTGTTGATGTCCAACAAAATATTCAAAATTTCCTCTGTTGCTTTTGAATTTAAAGCACCTGTTGGCTCATCTCCGAAAATAATTTCTGGTTCATTGATCAACGCCCGGCAAATACCAACTCTTTGTAATTGACCACCTGAAGCCTCAGTAATGTCATGAGATTTGATCTCATCAATTCCCATTCGTTTCATTAATTGATTTGCATGCTCGTCTATTTCCTCTTTTTTTCTATTTTTAGCAATATATCCTGTATAAATAACGTTATCGAATAAGTTGAGATTTCTTAATAAGTAAATATCTTGAAAAATAAAGCCCATACGAGTTAACCTTAACTTTGCTAATTCTGCTTCACTTTTGTCTGCAATCTCTTCTCCATTTAACAAGACGTTACCTGAAGTCATTCTGTCCATTCCACTTATATTATATAAAAAAGTTGTTTTACCGGATCCAGAGGGACCCATAATTGATAGAAACTCTCCTCTTTCAATTTTTGCATCTATATCTTTTAAAACATGAACCTTTTGATTTTTACCTTGTTTAAATACCTTATTTAACTTGTTGACTTCGACTATTGTCTGACTCATAATTTCCTCCTGTTTTTTATTCATATTTCTATCGAACCAATTACAGCACCTTAATTAATTTTTAATTCGTTCTATAATATTCTTATTTTTAAATGCAAAATGAAAACATATTGTCGTCGAAAACATAACGATTGCCAACAGGAATATCGGTACTAATAAATAAACTTGTACAGGCAAAATAGTAAATGCAATTTTGGGCATCCCAAATGATGAACTCAATAAACTAACTAAGGTTGCTCCTAATGTATTAGATAATACTGTCCCAATAATAACTCCCACTACAGAAGCAAACATCACTCCCGACATAAATTGCAATGTTAGTTCTTTTACAGTTGTCCCTATTCCTAACTTTATACCATTTTCTTTTTGATTCCTTACAAGTAATAGCTGTAAGAAAAGCATACTCAGCAACACAATTAAAATAGTTGCGATAACCGTAGCGAGAATTGTCATCATGTGTATCTGTTTGATGGTATTTCCTAAAGTTTGATGCATGTAGTCATCCATATCTGTTATTTTTACATTGTTAAAAATTTTACTTAAATCTTTTACCTTTTTCTCTTTGACCACGTCATTAGTCAATTTTATATTTAACATATACCACATCAACTCTTCTGAGCTCCCTTTGACATTTCCTTTGGCAGACTTACCGCCATTAGTAATATCTTGATAGATACCTGTCACCTTGCAATTAATATCTCCTGTCTCTGATCGTAGCTGAACTGTATCTCCAACATTCGCTTTATACTCTTGGCTATTCAAATAAGATAGTGCAATTTCATTTTCATCAGAAGGAGCTTTTCCTTTAAGGTAAGTAAGTGGGAACGTTTGATAATCGCCTGATTCAACATTGATTGTCTCCCAGATATTTTCATCATTTTGAATTTTCAAACGATACGTTGTGTACCCCGTAAATTGGCTTATTTCATTATCGCTCTCTAGTTTCTTGACGATTTGATTATAGGTTTCATCCATCTGATTAACCGTTTGTAAATCGATCCGGATATCACTTTGTCCAACCCCCATATAAGAAATAAAAGAGGATGAATTCATTGTATTGTACATATTCAACGGAATTGTAATAATAAATGTACCAATAATAAACAATGTAATCAAAAAGAGATACGAGGAAAATTTTTCAATCACATCTTTTAGACCTAAAAAGATATGTGTATTGACTATTCTATTCTTAGATAATCTTAATAAAAAGCGTTTTTTCTTTTTGGTATTATTTTGTTTTAATGCATCGACTGCTGAAATTTTATTTATTCGCTTTAAAATACTTTGACAAAACAGGTAAATCACCAAGGAAACGAAAAGAATGGATAATAATGGGATTAGATATGAAAACATTGTTTTTGGCGTTTCCCCTAAATAAAGGGTCATGTTTCCCACAAATAAATCAGAAGTAAAAATCGAACCTACATAACCAATAAAAGAGCCTAATAATGTAATCGTCATATATTTTAATAAATAGATTCGTTTGATTTGTTTAGGTCTAACACCAATTGCCTTCAATGCACCAATCTCTGCCATATCTTCTTCCAAAGTAATTGAAAATGTGAATCTTAAAGCCAGCATAGATACTAAAATCAATAGAAGGCTAATAAATACGATAATCAAAGCAACAATTCCATCAGATAAACCATTAAGTAGCTTAAATATATTCCAATCTACCATTGGCCCTTGCTGAGGTAGATTATTTTCAGCATACATTGTTTGAAAAGCAGCAACATCTTTTCGATCTTTTAACTGGAATTCAATCAAATACTCAAATTCAGTCGCTGTCTTTGCTAAAGTTTCATAGTCTTTATCATTAATCAAAAAACGCTTAGAAGAAACGCCTGACGGATTCATCTGACCATCTCGAATGAATTCGGAAATGATAAATTCATATTTTTTACCATCGAATGTTACAGCTATTTTTTCACCTTTTTTTAATTGATATTGTTCATAATAATAAACAGGAACACCGATATGCTGTTCTGCAATTTTTGCCGGTTTATTTTCCATATTTAGTAGATAATCAAATTCTTTATTTTGATGGACAAATGAAACATCCATCACAGAATTTGTTTGTACATGATCATTAATCCGCAGATTTTTACCGTCCACAGTAAGTATTTTCGGTGTTTGCATTTTTTTGACTAGTCCACTTGATGTTGCAAAATCTGTTATCTTATTTTCATCAATATTCCCCTTATGCATTTGAACAACATCTGGCACTTCAGCTACTTTAAATAAGTCATCAATACTTTTTATAAGCGTCGAAGTGATAAAAAAACCAGTAGCAATGAAAAAAGTTGCCAATGCAATGCCCAATATTATCAGACTTGTTGTACTTTTTTTACGTAAAAAATCTCTCTTCAATAATCTGAAATTCATGTATTACTCCTTTTTAAGTCTATTTTTTTCTAAGCGGTTGATTTCTTTAGACTTCCATAAACAACACGATAGAATTATCGTTCCCAATCCTAAAATCATAAATAACAATCCGATTCCTCTTGAAGGTCCTACACCAATAATTTTCCCAAATGACTCTGCAAGTATCCCTTCTTTTTTTAAGAGAGGATTGAATACATAATCAGCTAAAATCCCTGAAGTTGCATATGCAAAAACATAGCCTAACTGTGAAATAACAGAAACAATTCCCCAAACACGCCCTTGGGCTTCATTAGGAATGTTTCCTCTTATCAGTACATCTATACCTGTGTTAATAAAAGGAAGCGTAAAGAAGAATAAAAACAGCATCCAACCTATAACTATTACATTAGTCGTAGAACCAATCAAAATTATAAATATACCAGCAAGAGCTAAACAAATGATCATGTTCCGACGTAAATGCTTATTCAAATTAAAGATACCTATAAACACACTGCTTACCAACATTCCTATTGCACCAATTGACTGTATCGTTCCTAAAACCTGCACAGATGTATACGACAGTAACATTGGTGTAAAAAGTGTTTCAATAAAACCTATAAAGAAAGTAACTGTTGACATAATTAAGAGCAACACCAAAACACCATATTGTTTATGAATCACCTGCCAACCACTTTTTAAATCTGCCAATACATGATTCTTGTTTTTTATTTTTGTTGTAGGTAATTCCACTGTTTTTTTTACATAATATAGTGTAATAATAGTCAAAAAAACTGTACAAATATCGAACATAACAAGAGTAGAAACTTCTACGAAAGTGAGTAAAAATCCTGCTGCCAAAGGAGCTAGCAAAAATTTTGCTGAAGAAGCTAGCTGAATGAGTCCGCTGGCTCTAGAATATTCTTCCTCTGATAATAGATCGGTCACCGTAGCACGATAACAAGGATCGATCAATGATACAAAAACCGAGTTCAAACCAATACATAAGCAGATCTGCCAAATCTGGATCGTTGTATTGATCATTAAAAACCACATGACTAACAATACTAGTGCTGAAAATAAATCTCCTACGATCATTAACGTCCTTCGATTGTATCGATCAGCCAAAACACCAGCAACTGGACTTAAAACAATCGCAGGTACAAAAGAGAAAAATGTTACCAAAGAAACACTTGTTGCTGTACTTGTCATTTGAAATACTAAAATACCAATTCCAAAAGCAGAAAGTCCACTACCTATACTGGAAATCATTTCGCCAAACCACATTACTAGAAAACTTCGAAAATTTTTTCTTTCAGTTACAACGATCCTTATCACCTCTTTTCTATTGGATGAATCTGGCTTCCATTTCCGCTAAGATCAGATTTAAATCTTCTTCAACAACAATATCTGAAAAATCAAAGATAGGTGCATTTTTATCGTGATTCACAGCGACAATAACATCAGCATTTTTTATTCCCACAATATGTTGACTAGCTCCAGATAAACCGAAACTAACATAAATCTTAGGCGAAATACTTTTCCCAGATTGCCCAACTTGGTATTCTTTATCAACTAGATTTTCTTCAACCAACGTTCTTGTCACCGCAATACCTACCTGCATTTTTTCAGCTAAAGCAAAAAACCTATCAATATTTTGTTGATCCTTTACACCACGCCCAAGACAAAAGATAGTTGAATATCTATTAAAATCAACAGAACATTTTTGAGCATATTGACGGGTAGATAGTACTGTATATAACGGGGTATTTATTCTCGTCTCAAAATCTATTTTTTCGTAAATCTCTTGTCTAGCAGTTGTTCTTTTTTTTGATTTAAAAACATTTGGTTTTACCGTTCCTAATTTAAGTTCACAATTGATACAAACAATTTTAGCAAGAACTGTATCGCTCATAGCCGCTCGAATAAAAATCAATTCTTGCTTTTCTGATAATTGAATATCAATACAGTCAGCTGTTAGTCCAGCTCCAAAACGGTTCGACAAGATAGATGATAAACTCTTTCCCATTGTTGACGTAGGAATCAATACTAATTCAGGCATTTGTTTGTTGATATGAGTCGATACTACCTCTGCAAAATGTCGATAATCAGTTAAACCAACAGAAGTGTTTTTGTAGAAATAGATAGAATCTGCTCCATATTCGTATAAACGATTCATTTCATCAGCACATTCGTTTATACCAAAGCAAAGGACCTCCACTCGACAAGCCATTTGTATTGATAAGTCATGAGCTTTAGAAATTAGCTGTAATGCGTGTTCATCATCACATTGTTTTGAACAATCGTTAATAACTAAAATATTTTTTGTAACCATGTCAAACCCTTTCTGTCGCATTCAATATTTTCATTAAATGATTCACTTTTTCTTCGACTGTTCCTTCGATTTTTTGATATTTTTTTTGTTTTTTTTCCTTTTCAATACGCCAAACCTTTGTCTTTGAACCTTTGATTCCGCAAAGTAGCGGATCGATTCCTAAGCTTTCAGCATCCCAAATTTCAATTCCTTCCCTTTTAGATTTTTTTAATGCTAATAAACCAACTGTAAGTTTACTCAGTGTAAGTGTTTCATAAGATAAAAGAACAGGCAATTGTGCACTAACTGTTTGGATCAGATTTCCAGCTTTTTTATCTAGTATCACTCTATCGTTTTTATTGTCCAGAACTTCAGTTACTTGAGAAATACAAGGAATACCTAAACATTCTCCGATTCCAAAACCAACTTGTCCCGTTTCTCCGTCAACCGATTTTTCACCGCAAACGAGTAAATCAATGTACCCAATTTTTTTGATTGCTTCAGCTAATACTTTTGAAGTTGCCACTGTATCCGCTCCAGAAAATTTTGAATCACTTAGCAAAATCGCACGATCAGCACCTAATGCGATTGTTTTTAATAACACATCCTTAGTTGGGTTTGATCCCATTGAAAGGCAAATCACCTCACAACCAGTTGCTTCTTTAAGCTTTAAACAATCCAATAAAGCTGCGTGATCATACGGATTTAATGTAAAAGTTTCATTTCTCTCTTCATTTGGATAAACATACTTTGTTCTCACAATTTTTAAACAGACTACTAGTCTCATCTATACAACTCCCTCCAAGATGGTTACAATTTTCCGTTATTAATTAAGTTAACACGATAAATTGTATTTTTCTGCATCTCATTGGTGCCAGAATAAATACTACAAGCTAGCGCATCTCTTAATTCACGTTCAATGCCATATTCTGTTGTATAACCGTACCCACCGAAAATTTGCAAAGCATCTCGGCATGCTTGAATGTAATGTTCACTAACAAAAACTTTGAAAATAGATGTTTCCAAGAATGCTGTTTTTCCTTGATCTTTTAACCACGCAATTTTGTAAAGCATCAGTTGACTCATTTCCTGATTAATTTTCATTTGAGCAATCTTATGAGAAATAGCTTGATTGTCACCGATTGGTTTTCCAAACTGCTTTCTACCGGTAGCTTGTTCGTTACATTCTTCAATAATTCTTGTCATAGTTCCCACGTGAGGAGCAAATTCATAGCATCGCTCCCACTCTAATGCGGCAGTCATAATATATGAACCTTGGTTCCATTTACCTAATAGATTATTTTTAGGAATACGGCAATTTTCCAAAACGATTTCACTGGTTGGACAGGCATTTAGTCCCATTTTTTTGATATCTTCACCAATCTGAAAACCCTCTATTCCTTTTTCAACTATAAATGCAGATAAGGAAACAGGATCTTTATCAGTTGAAACAGCAAAAACGATAAAAGTATCTGCAATCGGACCGTTTGATACAAACATCTTGCTACCATTTAATACATAGCAATCCTCTTCCTCCTTAACTTTTGTTTTCATACTGAAAGCATCCGATCCGGCTTCAGCTTCTGAAATCGCAATACAACCAATATTATCTCCTTGAATCATCTTAGGCAGAAATTGACGTTTTTGCTGTTCTGTCCCGTATAGATAGATAAGATTTTGGCAAACCCAAATGTGATTATTTAAGGCAAAAACAAACCCATTATTTTTGCATGCGTAGCCCAGAGCTTCAAAAATCAGCGCAGCTGTTAAGTAACTTTCACCTAATCCACCATATTCTTCACTAATCGTTACTCCTAGTAAACCAAACTTTGAAACTTTTTTCCACATTTCGGCTGAAAAAGTTTCAAAATATTTTTCATCATTCAAATGTTCTCGAGCAAAATCAATGATTTCTTGCTGATATTCTTTTTGGTCTGATGATAAATTAAAATCCATTTTTCATTTCTCCTTTGGCAAATAAACGTATTCAGGTAATTCTTTTTCATGAGTTAAATCAGCCTCAAAAATTAGTTGCTCACCTGTTTTCTCTACTTCTTTAAATCCACTAAATTTATACGTGATATACATAATTTTATTTCTATCAGTTGGAATAAATTCCGCTTGTAATGTTATTGCTTTTTTTCTTGCTTTATTCATAACATAGTACAATAAAACATTGCCTACTCCTCTTGAAATAACACGACAAGACATGATCAGTAATTTAATCGTCCATACCTCTTCTATCGTTTCGATCAAAGCCAATCCAATTTTCCCATAGGATCCATATTTATCATCTAATTGCACTACAAACATTTTATGTGTTTTCGAAAATAGTAACTTTTGAAGATCCTCATACGAATAAATTGTTCCTGTTGAGTTTAGCTGACTTGTGCGAATCGTAAGTTCTTCAACTCGCTTTAAATCTTCTTCCTTTGCCTCAGTAATTGTCATTTTTAAATTCAACGTTTTTAAAAAAGCTTCTTTTGTTCCCTCAAAAGCTTCCTCAATTTGATTCCGCTCAATATCTTGTTGATACATTTGTCTTCTATTTTTTGAATCGACAGTAATGAACGTCGGATTAAACTCGCTCATCTCCAATAATCCATCTAACTTTTCACCATCAATACATAAAATTTCTGAATGAGAAAAACTTACTTCATTTCTTTCAAACTCCTGATCGTCGATAAAAGCAATTGTATCTTTACTAATATTTATCGAAGATGCAATTTTATCGATTGAAACTGATTTAGCATGCCAATTAATTTCTGGATAAATAAAATAATCATATAAACCAAATTCTTTTAATTTTTTCTCGGCTAATTTTTCATCATTTTTACTTGCTATCGATTGTAGAATTCCGCGGTAATCAAGTGTTTCAATAATTTTTTTTACATCAGGACGTAACTCGATTCTTTTGTCCTCCGTTAAAACACCATCCCAAATTGTGAGATCCAAATCCCAAACAACGCATTTTATCTTTTTTTGTTTCAAGCTGAACCTCCTATGATTGTTTTGAATCTACTAAATTAACAATTGAATTAACATCTTTGAAATTATCAATATCCAGTTCTTCATTACTAATTGAAATAGAAAATTCTTTTTCTAAAAACATGACCAACTGCATTGCGAATAAGGAACTTACTAGTCCTTTTTCAAAAATATTTTCATCATCTGCTAAATCATAGTTTGTAATAAAATTAGTTAAAAATCCCCTTATTTTTTCTTTATTTTGCATTTTTTTACCTCTATTTCTATTTTTTTAATTCAATAATATTTATAAAATCCTTGCCCAGATTTTCTTCCAAGATAGTTTACTGAAACCAATTGTTTTAAGTAAGGCGATGCACGAAATTTTGGATCTTCATATTCGTCATATAATATTTTTAGAGAATCAAGCACAGTATCCAATCCAATTAAATCTGCAGTTTTTAAAGGACCCATTTTATGTCCAAAACCTTCTTCAAAAATACGATCTATTTGCTCTGGTGTAGCCACATTTTCATGTACTAAAAATGCTGCTTCATTCATGAACAAGTGGGATAAGCGATTAGAGACAAAACCTGGACTATCTTTTACAACTTCAGCAGCAATATCGATTGAGGCTAACAGGTTAATAACCTTCTCTTTCGTTTTCTCAGATGTAAATAATCCTAAGATGACCTCTGTAAAATTTTTTACTGGTGCAGGATTCATGAAATGTACACCTATTACTTTGTCCGGACGACCGCTTATATTTCCTATCCAGGAGATTGGTACACATGACGTATTAGCCATAAAAATACATTCTTCATTACAATTATTATTTAATAATTGATACACTGATTTTTTTATTTCTTTTTCTTCTGTCACATTTTCAATCACAAATTTAACGTCAGCTATCTCGTTATAAGATGTTGCAAAAGCTATTTTCTCTAAACATTCTTTTGGGTTTATTTTTTGTTTGAACATTTGCTTTAGTTTTAAGCTTCTAAAAATACTGTCCTTCGCTTGTTCAAGAATAGCATCATCCTTGTCTATTAATATAACTTGCCAACCGTATACACTGAATCTTTCTGCAATACCTTGTCCCATTACCCCAGCCCCGATAATTCCAACTTTCATTTTCTATCCCTCCTTTTTAGTCTTTATTCTAAGTTATGATTCATTAATCTAATATAAAATTTTTCTTTGCGGTCTTGCTTTACTGGAAATGATTGACGAATTTTCGCCACATCATTTATTAACTCACAGTATAAAATCTCTTCATGCGATTGACCTTCTTTTATAATTTTTCCAGAAGGGTGCACTAGTAGGGTATTACCGCTGTATTGATTTCCATTTTGAGTTCCCACGCAATTTATTCCTGCAATAT
Source organism: Enterococcus silesiacus (assembly GCF_001886225.1). NCBI lineage: Bacteria > Bacillati > Bacillota > Bacilli > Lactobacillales > Enterococcaceae > Enterococcus > Enterococcus silesiacus. The sequence continues at coordinate 182,540 of NZ_JXLC01000004.1, forward strand.
AAACTTGATTCTCTATCGCTCGAGCTATCAAAAGTGCATGCCATTGTTCGATTCTTTCGTGAGGCCAATTTGCAGCAATAATAATGAATTCGGCTTTTTTTGAAACAGCTTGAAATATTTCTGGAAACCTTAAGTCATAACAGATAAAGATACTACACATAAATCCCTTGATTTTTTTTAAAGCGATTTGATTGCCAGCTTGATAATGATTGTTCTCTTTTGCAAATGAAAAGGGATGTATCTTAGTGTAATCCATTATTTCTACACCGTTTTCATCAATGATTACATAATGATTTTCCGCAAGCTTATCTAAATTTTGGTTCTGGACCCAACCATAGCCAATCATTACTTTCTCTTCCTTTGCAAGTAGTTTGATCTGTTTGTGATATTCATCTGCTTCATTCAAACATGCTACTTCATCCATACTAAAACCAGTTAGTGACATCTCAGGGAAAAGGATCAAATCAACAGGTTCTCTATTTTTGATATATTCTTTCATTCTTGAAAAATTCTTTTTTTTATTTTGTAACTGGATATTCATTTGCACCATAGCAATTTTCATTTCCTACGCCTGCTCTCTACCCTTATTTAGTATTAAAAAAGTTGTTTTTCAATAATCTGAGCAACTTGATCCGGATCATCATGAATGAACATATGAGAATAACCATTTAACAATTTAACTTGTATAGGATTTTCAAAATAATTTCTCCAACTAGTCACCATGTGTATTCTAATCTTTTGATCATTTGTTCCCAAGATAAACGTTACATCACTTCTAAATGGTTCAATCATTTTATTTTGAGCAGAATCTAATACCTGACAATCTGCTCGAAAAATCGGCATTAAATACCTCATAATAGCCTTATTTTGTTTGATTTTTTCTGGAAGGGCACCATAACCATCTATTCTTTCAACCACTTGAGCATCTGGGATCTTTGAAACATTAGACTCAGTAAAGGTATCTGGTGAACCACAAGCAAATATAATTAGCTTCTTAGGAATTTTATTTTTCAATTCTGGCATCGAAAGAATTCTCTTCATTAAATGATAAACTACGATACCACCCATACTGTAACCCAACAAAACAGTGGAATTAGTTAATAGTTCAGGAAGCTCTTTCATGTACGTATCAACAACCTCCTCTACATCTTCAACCAAAGGATAGGGACAGCCTCCATGTCCTGGTGGATTTACAGCCCATAAGTCAATAGAACTATCCAATTTATTCGCAAGTTCATTAAAGGCATGAGAGTATCCGCCTAAATAAGGAAAACAAATCAAACGAGTATCACTAGTTCCAGGAGATAGATGATTAAACATTTCTTTTTTCAAAATACTTTCGTATAAGCTGAACCTATACTACTTCCTCCTTTTCTATCGGCTGTTCACCTTTTTCAGACTGCTTTTGATAGATATAATCTGGAAATAGTTGCAACTTTTGTTCAATAATTCCTTTTTTTGCTAACTGATACATCATGACACTCAAAATACAGAAAAAGACTAATTGTAATATCTGTACTTTAGGATCAAAATAATATAATTTTAAACGGCTCCCCGAAGCAATTAGCCAGAAAGTATAAATGAACATCAAAATACTCCCCTCAGTTGCATTAAATATATAACTAAAAAACAACATAAACGCCATTAATTGAGCAACGTAAAACGGATATAAAGTTGCTGTTTCAAATGAGCTGACGACGTATCCAGGTAACACGAAAAATCCAAATGCAAATCCTGTAAGCAATGCTGGAATTTTATTATCTTTAAACTTTGTTTGTAGATAAGGAAGCAAAAATCCAACCCAACCAAATGCTCCACCAATCAGCCCTGTCTCTTCAAAAAGGTTGATAAATGCTTCTCTTACCATCTCTGCTAGAGTAAAATCGTTATCAGGCACCTCAAATCCTAAAATTTTTGACCCATAATGCATCACTGCATAGAATAACAATGCAATAACAAATAAAAATGGAAACCACCATAAATCTTTTTTCCTTGGAATCAGTCTTCCTAAAACACCTTTAACCCCTTTTGCTCCTCCCTGCATAAAATAGACAATTAAGCCTGATAATGTTGGTGCATAAAGGGCAATCATTACCAAAGGATTAGCTAAAGTTAATTCACCAAAGATAGTTTTTAATGTGTCATTAAAAATAAAATAAACAGCTAAAATTCCCCAGCAAATTCCAAACGCTAGTAATAAGTATGTTGCTAGGTACCTCTTTTTTTCTTTCATTATTCTTCACGTATATAGACAGCTATATTTACTATCTATTCCCTTCTTTTCATTCATCGATTAATTATTAATTTCATCATAAACTTTTTTTGTTTCAAGTAACGCTTTCTCGACTCTGTAATCAAACCATTCAACATCTTCTTTATTTAATAAAATATTTGGATAAATTCTAGATAAACTAGACATTAGAACTCCTTGTTTAGCTAACTCTGCATTCAAAATGATATCTAGAGAAGTGATATCAAATGTGTAATCTGATGGAGAAGTTAATTCTTTTTCACAACAATGATATGCCCCGCAACCTAACGGACCTTGAACCACTAATGGCATTCCAACTTTCTTTGCCTTATCTCTTAAAATTTGATGTAATTGTGCAGTATAAGTATTCATTGTCTTTAAAGCTTCTCCGTCATTTCGACTTAAACACTCCAATGTTGCTTTTATAGCAAAAGTCCCTAATGTATAACCATTGAATGTCCCAGCATGAATCACTTTTTTTTCAATCAGCAACTCCATAATCTCTTTTTTTCCTGCAAGTGCTGACACTGGAACACCACCACCACCTAATGCCTTTCCTAATATCGTAAGATCAGGTATAACATTAAAATAACTCTGTGCTCCACCTAATCCCATTCTAAATCCAGTAATAATCTCATCAAAAATCAGAAGCACACCGTATTGATCACATAACTGCCGCATTTTAGATAAATAGCCCTCTTTTGGCATTACAGACCCTCCATTAACACAAACCGGCTCTGTAATGATTGCAGCAATTTCAGATGACTTTTCCTTTAATAACTTTTCTAAACACTCTTCGTCATTCCAAGGAATTAGATACGATTGTTGAGCCATGATGTCATCTGCTCGACCTAAAGTTCCTTTTAAGTCTCCTAGAAAATCCTCTGGAATAGGTGTTTCAACTGAATGCTGCTTACCTCCCATAATATTATCTGCATTTCCATGATAATGATTTTCAAATCGAATGAATTTATTTTTATGCGTATATGCCCGTGCTAAACGTAATGCATTTTGTACCATTTCTGTTCCAGATAAACCAAACCGAATCATCTCAGCAGATGGAACGAATTTAGTGATTAATTCTAATACCTCAGCATCTAAGTCACAGTGACTGACCGATAATACTCGATCAATGCATTCTTTTAAAGTTTCATTATATTCATGGTTATTATGACCCACAATCATTGCACCAAAACGAGCATACAAGTCTAAATATTCTTTATTGTTCATATCCCAAACCCGACTATTTTTTGTATTGATAAAATGAATCGGCGTTTCTTCCCAAGGCATGTTAAAATTATAATGAACACCGCCTGGCAATATTTTTTTAACTCTCAGGTTGTATTCAGCCATCTTATTCTGTCCATTGCTCAACTGTTCTCTCCTCCTTTGTCAATAATTCTCGTATTTTTTTATTATCTTCTATATCATCATAAGCAAGACTTGAAATCTTGAATGAATTTTCAAAAACGAGATTTCGCATAATTTTATTAGGTCCAATATCTATTAAATATGAAACATCCATTTTGGATACTTTCTTTAATCCTTGTAGCCATAAAACCGGAGAAACCAATTGCTTTATCAGGTTCGCTTTTATCTCCTTTTCATTACTTACCAACTCACCACTAACAGTTGAATAAACAGTTACTTTAGGTTGGGCAACAGTCAATGTTTCAACTATTTCTCTCAATTTATCCAGTTTCATCGTGACAAACGGACTGTGAAATGGCCTGGCTTCTTTCATAGGTATCATACGAAACGGAATAATTTGTCCGCCTTGAGACTCAACTAATTTTTCTAATTGCTCTAATTCTTCTTCTTGGCCAACAACAATCGATTGTTTTTCGGAATTATAGCCGGAAATCATCAAATTTTCTGTACTATTACACTCTCTGATTAATTCTTCCAATAATTCAGGTAAAATATCCACTACTAAAGACGCACTTCCCTTTAATTCATCATCCGTACTTGCCATAAGCTTCCCTCTGTTTTGAGCAAACGCAACAGCTTCAGAAAATGTAAGACTTTCAGAAGCAAGATAAGCACTGATTTCTCCCAAGCTGTGTCCTAATAACACTGTTGGTTTTTGCTGAGTTCTTTGCATAAAATCTAAGAATAGCGCATGACTTAATACAACAATCGCTGGTTGGGCAATTTCAGATTGTGTAAGCTCTTTCATTGTTTTTTCAGACAGTTCTTTTTTTAAATCTAAATTTAAAATATCAGATGCTTCTTCCAACAAAGAATCCACAATTTTTTTATCGCATTGAGCGAGCTGATTCATCCGCGTGTATTGACTACCTTGTCCAGGAAATAATAATCCGTAGTTCATCCTTTAACCTCACTACCCCAGTTCATTTTTTAAATAGTCGGCAATATCTCCGACTCTTTTAAATTCAAAAATAACGGCTGGATTTATTTCAACTGAAAACTGCTTTCTCAATCTATTAATAACTTTCAATGCTTGAACTGAAGATAACCCAATTTTTAAAAAGTTAGTCTCTTCATCAACTTGATCTATTTCAATATTTAAAATAGTTGCAAGTTCATTTTTTATTGTTTCTACAATTTCTTCTCTAGTCATATTATTCTTCCTGTCCGATCCACACTTTTTCTTTAGCAAATTCATAGTGAGGAACTTGTATTATTTTATAATTATCTTGTTTATACAATTCTTTCCAATCAATTGAGGCTCCTAATAAATAAAGATCTTTCAATAAATTAGTTAGAATATGTTGATATTTATTCAGTGAAATCAACGTATGATAGTTTTTACTCTCATTTGTTTTTCCATCTAAAGTTACCAAGATATCTGTTTTATAGTCATTGATTTCCTCAATCGTTTTTTTCGAAATATTCAAACTTTTCAGTAACATAGAATCTCTTACTGAAATGACTTCTCCCATGTTTCCTAAGCTGTTTTTTACAGTTAGAAGTTGTTCCATTTTCTCCCAAGTAAGATTTTCTGCAATCGAATCCCATAAAAATGAAATTTTTGGATCACTTAATTTTATGGTAGTGCCGTCTTTAAAGTTTTCAATGATTTCTCCTGACTTAGTCACAATGCAAGCTGCTCGTTTACTATAATGTACTCTACAACAATTTCTTGTATAAGCAATATTAGGAATCTTCTCTGGATTTTCTTGCATGAACTGCAATAACGCTTTTTTTTGTACTTGCAAACTCTCTTTAGTTTTTGCTGAAACCGTCATCACATAATAGTCCTGATTTGGCACTTCAATTTCAGTATCTATCCATTCTTCTATCACCATATGTGCATTTGTACCGCCCAATCCTAAAGAATTAATACCAGCGCATCGATTCTTCCCATTTGAATTCTTCCATTCTTGAACTTTGCTAATCACTTCAAAAGGTGTTTCATGTAGCAGTAACTTGGGATTCAACTCTTCCAAATGTAGTGACGGTACTAGTTGTTTGTGTTGTAAACAAAGTAAAACTTTAGCCAAACTAGCTCCTGCTGCACTTGGAAGTAGGTGTCCAATATTCGTTTTAGCTGAACCAATCCCGATTCTTCCCGTATTAGAAGATTGATACTCTTTAAATAATTTGCTTAAAGCACTAATTTCAATTGGATCACCAATTTCAGTACCTGTTCCGTGTGCTTCATACATTCCTAAATCATAAGGGGACACTCCTGCATTTTTATAAGCTTCTGATAAAACTTGATATTGCCCTTTAGGATTTGGAGCCATAATACTAAGGGAATAGCCATCATTGTTAACAGCACTGCCTTTGATAAGTCCGTAGATATGCTTTCTATTTTTGACTGCATCTTTTTTACGCTCTAAGTAAACAACCATTGCTCCTTCACCCAAAGCTGATCCATCTGCATCTTTATCAAATACTCTTGATTGACCATTGCTACTAAGTATTCCACCTAAATCTGCTAAATCATGAATACTCTTACTAAAAATCACATTAGAAGTTGCTACAACCGCACCATCTATTTTTCCTGTCCTTATTTTTTCTGCCGCTTCATGGATAGCTACTAAGGTAGAAGAACATGCTGTATCGATAGCCAATGCTGGTCCGACAAAATTAAATTCATGAGATATCGCAGCAGCAATTACATTATTCAAGTTTCTGACCAATGTTTTTTCTGATAATTTCTCTACTCCATGCTTGTTAGCATAATGAAGTACGAATGGGAAAAAATTACTAGAAACAGCTGCATATGTTGCAATTCTTTTTTCTTCTAACTCTTCAGTAATCTCTCCAGCTTCTTCTAAAGCTTGGTATGCTAACTCCAGAAGAATCCTGTGTTGGGGATCCATACAATTCGCTTCATTTTTAGTTATTCTAAAAAAATCATAGTCAAATTCATCAACGCCTTCAATTTCTCCTAGCCAATTATTCCAGCTTTCATCATCTACTAGCTGTTTTCGGTAGTGAGAAACTCGTTTTACACTATTTTTCCCGTTTACCAAATTTGTCCAAAAAGCATCTTTATTTTCAGCATCTGGAAAACGTAAAGATAACCCCGTAATCACTATTTCATTTTCAGAATTTTCATTTATAGGCTCTTCTTGTTTGACTGTTAATTGTTCAGTTGTTCTTTTGGTATCCATATAATTTTCTTTTAAAAAACTAGCTGTTGCTTCGATTGTCTCACATTTCAAAAGAATTTTTGGTCCTACATCTTGTCCAGTTATCTCTGAAAACCGTTGTAGCAATAGGTACGCCTTGACTGAATTCCCCCCAAGTGAGCGAAATGTCGCTTTCTTGCTGATCATTCCCTCTTCAAGCTTCAACACGTCACTCCAAATTTTTCTAATCTTTAATTCAAGAGAGTTTACTGTTTCATACGCTTGTTGTACTTCATCATTATTTAGTTGCTCTAATTCAGTTTGAACTAGCTGAAAATTTCCCTGTTCAAAACGTTGTCTTAATAAAAACCTTTGCACCTTCCCAGTACTTGTCCTTGGAAAAGTATCACTTGGCAGGACATAATCGACTTGAATGCCTAATTCCGAGCTAACTTGTTTTTTTACATATTCTTGTATAAAAACAAATTTTTTAAGTTCGTCTTTAAACTGAACAAATACTAGGAGTACCTCGTTTTTGTCCTCTGTTAATCCGGATGTTACCGCAACATTTCCTTGCGATAAAACACCACCATCACAGATAACCTGCTCAATATCATTTGCTATATAATTTTTCCCACGGATAATAATTACGTCTTTTTTTCGTCCAGTTATCATTAATTCATTGCCAACTAAATATCCTAGATCTCCTGTTGAAAAAAATCCTTCTTCATTAGTTATTGACTCCACATGATCATTAGCAAAGTAGCCTGAAGAAATTAACGGTCCTGCAATTTGAATTTCTCCTACTTCTCGCTCATTCAATAAATTATTGTCTTCATCTACAACTCTAACTTTGACATTTCCAACTGGTTCTCCAACAGAAACAATTGACAAACTGTCCTTTGAATCATATTGAGGTTCTGCAATCCGTTTGCTAACAAGCAGTTCTCGTGAAATAGAATCTTGAAAATATTCTTCTCTGCCGCTTCTTGCCATCGTTACCGCTAGAGTGGTCTCTGACAAACCATAAGCAGGTCGCATCACTTTATTCTTGTACCCACATGGGGAAAATTTTTTAGTAAAAGCCTCAATTACGCTGATTGAAATCGGGTCTGCACCATTATTGATTTTGGTTAATGACGATAAGTCCAACTCTTTTATTTGTTCCTCATTTATATTCTTTTCCAACCAATCAAAACCAAAATTACTTGATACAAACCAACTACCTCTATGTTCGCTTATTTTTTTTAAGAACAAGAATGGATCACTAATAAATGTACTTGGCTTCATTGTAAAAATATTACACCCTGTTATGATCCCAACCATATGAGGAGCAAAAATCCCCATATTGTGACTGTGAGGTAACCAAGAAAAAACAGTTTCAAAGGAAGATATATCTACTGCATCCTTTGTGGCCCAACTACTTTCTATAATATTCTTATTGTTTAATAATATTCCTTTAGGCTTTCCGGTACTGCCAGAAGAGTATTGAATAAAAGCTGTTTCATTTTGATCTATTTCTGGTAGATGGTTACTTTCTGTTTCACAAAGTAGTTCTTCATATACAATAAAGTTTATATTTTTGAAAATCTTAGTCTCAGATAATTTTTCAAATTCCCTTTTTTGATCACTACTTATTAATACATAGTCATTCGGGTGATTCTCCCAAATTTTCTGAAATCGTAATATCCCTTGTGAACCAACCTCGTACGAGGTTGGTTCACCCACTGGAATTGCGACAAACCTTGCCAACATACACATCCAAAAAGCAGTATAAAATTTTTGGGGATCATCCATCAAAATAATTAATTTATCTCCAGGTTGTACGCCTAATTTTTGCATCGTAAATAGACATTTTTTTGCTTTTGATAACTGATCTTTATAAGAAATAAAAACTTCACTGCCATCTGCCGCAATATACCATAACCCTTTGTCAGGGAAATTAGTTGCCGTATTATCAAAAAAATCTCGAACAGTCTTCACATTATTAGGAAGCGGAAGTACTTTACCAGTTGCAATTGCTTTTTTCATATTTTCTCCTTTTTTACTGACTTTCTATATACAAATACTCCTCATCAAAATTAACCGTGATTATTAGTTTAGCAATCAGATTATTTTCATGTAACTCATCTTCTTCACTAAAACTTTGATATGCTTTTTTTTCATCAGAGCTAACATAGCCTTGAAAGTTTAACAATATTATTGGTAATGGCATCTCCTCAAAGACCTGTTTTAGCTGCTGATTGATACTTTCCTTTGCAAAAAACAAAGTTAGAAAATGAATTGGATGCTTTTTAATCCATATTAATTTTTCTTTGATTCCATTATTTTGACTATCTTTTCTTTCTAAAAAAATAGGGACAATATCCAAAAATTCACCTACACAATCAAAATAACGCGATTCTTCAATTTCTCTACCATATTGAAGCAAACCCATTGGAAGTTTTTCCACATTCAGCTTGTTAAATACTGGTTTGAGATTTGACTTAATCAGTTCTAACGCTTCATTGAAAAAATCGTCACTTAGTTCTAACAAAGGTACTCGAATTTTCAATTGTTTTAACGAGTCATTTACCTGTTTCACGACATTTAATGTTTCTTCTCCCCATTCTTCTAATAAGAATGTGTCATTTACCTGCTTTTCGTTAGTTATTTTGGGTAGTTCACTTAATTTTTGAACATACGCACTATACTTTGTCGGATTTTTTAGTTCTACTGACCTATCCATTAAATACGTATCCAATTGGCTTTTCAAAATCTCCAAGCTCATACCATCAAAAATCAAATGATGCAATCCCCATATGACTTGATAATGTGAAGATGAAAGTTTTAGGATCAGACACCGCCATAAAAATCCTTTTTTTCTATAAGGAGTTCGCATTATTTTAGAAGCTGTGTAACGACCTTCATATTCTTTATCCTTGGTGCTAAGCACTGAAAGATCAATCACTGGAATACTTACCATAAATAAGTTTTTCAATGTTTTTATGTCAACTTCTTGCCACATTCTCTTTTCTTCTATTAATCTGCTTTTTAATAATTGTTGAGATTCCACAATCTGCCAAATAACATCTTGTAATTCTTCAATGGTTTTGTCTCCATAATAATCATAGATAAAACCACTTTCTTGATATCCACGATTCAGATGTAGCTGTTGACAAGCTGAAAGAGAAAACTCTTCTACTGTTTTTTGAGTAGATATCGCCGATTCTAATTGGATCATTTGTATATCTAGATTATTCCAATCTATTTTTTTTATTTCTTCGCTGGTCCTAGTCTTCGTGTTTTCCTCTGGTAGATTCTGCAATTTTGATTTATTCTCCTCTAAAAAACAAGGGAGTTTTAGGAGATCCTTAACTGTAGAGTACTGGAATATTTCATTTACCTTTACTGGATAACCACTGTTTTTAAGTTCTTGTGACAATGAGATTGCTTTGATTGATTCTCCACCGCATTCAAAGAAATCATCTGTCTCAGTTAATTCAGGATAGTCTAAAACTTTCCTCATTAATCTTAAGACTAATTCTTTTTTTATCTCATGATTATTTGAGGTGCCTAGCTCCTCCTTGAAGACTAAATTGTCAACAAGCTCTAGAGTATGTTCACTTGAAATACTTTTTGATTGTTTAATTTTCTGCTTATCTAATTTTCCATTATGCGTTAATGGAAATGATGCCAATCGAATAAAATCAGAAGGAATCATATAATACGGAAGTGTTTTTTTCAGTAGGGAGATCATGGTTTCTTTTTCTATTTGAATTGATGGTTGAACAATATAGTAAGCAATTAGTTTAGTGCTGCCGTATGCATCTATTTCAGTTACAACCCGTACATCACTTATGCCATCAATCATTCTAAGTTTAGCTTCGACTTCTCCTAACTCGATTCTATATCCTCTGATTTTTACTTGCTCATCATTTCTACCTAGATAGTTAAATACACCATTTGAATCAAATGAGGCTAAATCCCCAGTTTTATATACGTTTATTTTCTCGCCATCAACATCAATAGAAATAAATTTTTCCCTACTAAGTTCATCTCTATTCAAATAACCGGAAGATAAACCAACACCACCAATACATAATTCGCCAACAATCCCCATAGGTAAAATATTGTTAAACGAATCTAGTACATAGCAATTGGTGTTAGAAATAGGACGTCCAATTGGAATCATTTCTTGGTTATCCTCAACAGTTGAAATTCTATGACAACAAGCAAAAACTGTCGTTTCAGTAGGACCATAACCATTGATTAATTTCTCATCATCTAAAACATCTAGTGCTCTTCTAACATGATCTACAGAAAGGGCTTCACCACCCACACAAAGAAATTTTAATCCCTGAAGTGACTCTAATTCCCAATCAACAAACATGTTGAACAAAGATGCAGTCATAAAAAATTCTGTGACCTGATTTTCTTTAATTACCTGAGAAAGCCTTTGAATGTCTAGTGTTTCTTTTTGATCAATCAAAACTAACGTTGCTCCATGTGACAAAGCACCAAATATATCGAAAACAGAGCCATCAAAAGCATAATTTGAAAGTTGTAAGAAGACATCTTCCGATGCGATTTGGATATAATTTGTCTCGTGGACGACTCGAACAACACTTCTATTTTGAACAAGCACTCCCTTAGGCAAGCCTGATGAACCAGAAGTATATATGACATAGAGATCATCATCACCAGATAAACTAATCTCCTTTAATGGTTCATTTCCAAAAGACTCTAATACCTTTTCATCATCTATAATTATGCTGGAAGAAAATTCAGAAAGTCTGGAAGCCTGGGTGCTGTTTGTAATACACATTATTGCTTGGCTATCCTTAAGCATATGAGTGATACGTTCTCTTGGAAAATCAACATCAATGGGAACATAAACGCCACCTAGTTTAATAATGCCCAAAATACTTATAATTTGGAGTGGTCCTCGTTCAATCAGTATGCCTATACGATCGCCTTTTTTAACTCCTTTACTTAACAACAACCTTGCGAATTGATTGGCTCGCTCATTAAGTTCACCATAAAAAATTTGCCTATCCTTGTATCTAAGAGCTACTTTATCAGGTGTTTTATGAGCCCACTCTTCAATCAACGAGATAATCGCTCTTTTTATTGGTGCCTTTGTCTGTGTTTCATTTATCCTCTTGATTAATTGGGTATCTTCTGGAGTAGTTATAGACAGTTCGTTTAACTTAGTCGAAGTATTTTTTATCATTTGCTCTAATAAATATATGAAACGTTTTCCTAATAAGAAAATCGCTTCTTCTTTAAACAAAGAGCTATCGTATTCAGCTTCAAAAGTAAAATGGCCTGACTTTTCAATAATTGTAAGCGTCAGATCAAATTTGCTATCAACGCTATCGAACTCATATGGCTCTAGTACCATCGACTCTAGCTCTAGTTCATCAGTCCCCATATTAATATAATTTATCATGATATCAAATAAAGGATTTCTAATGCCAGTTTTTCTGAGTTTCAGTTCCTCAACTAGCAAATCAAACTGACAGTCTTGATGTTTAAAAGACTGCAATAATGTTTTTTTCGTCTCTTCCATATGTTCATTTACGGTTGCAGATGAGTTGATTTTGCTACGAATTGCTAATGTATTTACAAACATTCCAACCACTGCTTCCAAGATTGGCTGACTTCTTCCAGAAACTGCTGTTCCTAAAACAAAATCTTCTTGACTGCTATACTTCCAAAATAAAAGTTGTAGTGTACTAAAAATTATCATATAAGGAGTAAAACCGTTCTCTTTAGAAAATTTGTTTATTCCCAAATTTAATTCTTCTGAAAAATCAAATAATAAATTTTTTCCCACTCTGTCTGTTTCAATAGTTCTCCTAAAATCAAACGGAATGGCTAATGATTCTAGTTCTCCAGATAGCTCTTTTTTCCAATATGCCAAATCTTTTCTATAATTTTCGCTATCTAAATAGTTTTTTTGCCATACAGCGAAATCTTTGTATTGTATTTCTAGTGGTGCGAGTGATTCATTTTGATATAGTAATTGAAATTCTTTTAGCAATACATGAATAGATGATTGATCAGAAATAATGTGATGCATATCAATTACTAACAGATGTTTTTGTTCCGATATACTTAGTAAGTTCATTCTGATTAGCGGTGCAGTTGATAATTTAAACGGCACAATTAACTCAGAAACTTTTTGGTCAATATCAGATTCTAGAATATATTCCTGAGTTAATTTAACGGTTAAATTAGGGGCTATAAATTGTTTTAAATCCCCATCGACAATAGCAAAACTAGTTCTGAAAGACTCATGCCGATCAACCAACTGTTGGAAAGTTTCTTGTAAACGGTCCAATTTTATCTCCCCATAGATGTAATAAGCTGAACCCAAATTGTAGGCCAATCGTTCTTCTTCCACTTTTTGTGCTGCGTACATTCTTTTTTGAGCATAAGTTGCATCATAATAAATTTGCTCTTCAACTTTGGTTATTTGATCAAACCCCTTAGCTGCGCCGGCTGCTCCATCTAATTTTTGTTGTACAAAAGCTGTCATCTCTTCAAATCCAGAATTATCAAAGACTTCTGACACTGTCAACTCAATTGCCATTTCTTGATTGATTCTAGAACACAGCATGATTGCACTTAATGAATGTCCACCTAACTCAAAGAAATCATCTTTTGCATGGCAGTCGTTAATTCCTAGAACTTCCTTCCACGTATCATGTAAGATATCGGTTAATGGTCTATCTGTCTTATTACTTTCAATACTTTTTTGTTCAATAAACTCTGTATGAGTAGATGAAACAATATCATTAGGATAAGCAATCTTACTAAAAGAATATGTGGGCAGTTCTATATTATTCATGACACTTGCATGTAATTGCTGGAAATTCATCGGGTAACCCATCATCCACAAATTTCCTATAATTTCGTAAAAAATAGATTGGAATTTCTTATTTCCATTTAAAATTAAACTCTTTTTAGCGTCCTCTTTTGGTAATCTCAATGAGAGAAATTCATCTTTTGTCCCAAAAACTAGGAAGTAACTATTTAGGGGTAATTCACTGCTAGTTAATTCAGTTAAACTGCCTATTTCTTCTACTTGCGTCAGTTTGAGTAATGACTCTTTTAGAGTCAAATTTCCTTTTAAAACATCACATAAATTATTCATAGCAGGTGAAAAAGCATGATACTTTCCTTGAATTCCTAACTTTTGAAGAGCTTTACAAAATGCATATTGAACTGCCCAAGAAAGTAGGCGATTTGTTTTTTCTATCTTCTCTTGTTCCTGAATCTGAATTATTTCTTGAAAGGCTTGCGAATAAACTTTTCCAAATGGTTTTTCCTTTTGTTCTTCAAAAAATTGAGTAATTTCTTTCCAAGGAACTGTTCCTTCTAGTAAGACAATATTCAATTTTGATATATTCTCTTCCTTTTCTGCTGATTCAAATTCAGAAGTTGTAATCCTCCCTTTGTGCTCATTTATTATTTGAAATCCTCGGTAATTGAATGCAGCTTTCTTTTGTAATTGCTGTGCAACTTGAGTAATTGATACTTGTTTATTCTTATTTAAATAATTAAACAAAGATTGTTGGTTTGCTTTCATATTATCCGGCGTTTTTCCAGAAAAAGTGAACAACTCAACTTTTGACTCTCTCTCTTCTTCATTCATCACATTCTCTTTTGAATCATAACTTCCAATTACCACGTGTACATTCGTTCCTCCTATTCCAAATGAGCTGACTCCTGCATAAATTGTCTCAACATCGCTCAACTTTCTACTTGTTTTATCCACTTTAAAAGGACTATCTTCGAAACTGATTTTTTCATTTGCATTTTCAAAGTTTATTAATGGCGGAACAATTTTATTTTTCAATACCAGAACTGTTTTAATAAACCCTGCAACGCCTGCTGCAGCATCCAAGTGTCCAATATTTGCTTTGACTGCACCTAAAGAACAATAATTTCGTTTTGAAGTCGAAAAAGCTTGTTTTAACGCCTCAAATTCAATTGGATCCCCTAACTCTGTTCCTGTACCATGTGTTTCCACATAAGTTATTTGTTCTGAGCTCAGCTTGGCATCCTCTAAAGCTGTTTGGATAACTTCCTTTTGCCCTGAAATACTAGGTGCCGTATACCCCACTTTGTGCAATCCATCATTATTAATTGCAGAGCCTTTAATCACTGCGTGAATCATGTCGCCATCTTTTTCTGCTGCTGACAATCGTTTTAAAACAACCACTCCGCCGCCATTTCCAGATACAGTGCCGCTCGCATTGTCAGAAAATGGACAACAATGTCCATCTCTAGAAAAAATCATCCCAGGCTGCCATAAATAACCTTCTTTTTGCGGATACGTAATAGATACGCCTCCTGCAATCGCGATTTCACACTCTCCACGGAGCAAAGACTCTTTTGCTTGATGTATTGCTACAAGTGAGGTTGAGCAAGCTGTTTGGATATTCATGCTCGGACCTTTTAAATTTAATTTATAAGAGACTTTTGTAGTAAAAAAGTCTTTGTCATTCAAAGTGAGTAGTTCAAACCCTGACATACTATCTTGTTGTTCCTTAAAAAATTGAGACAGCCAAGAAACATTTGTACTACTTCCAGAAAACAGCCCAATTTTATCCTCATACTGAAATGGATCATAGCCTGCAGATTCCAATGCTTGCCATACGATTTCATGTAACATACGTATTTGTGGATCCATCAATCGAGCTTCTTTTTCACTATAACCAAAAAACTGGGAATCAAAATACTCTGTTCCTTTGAGATAACCTTTCGCATTGATATAGTTACTCTGTTTATACATCTTTTGAGAGATACCTGTTTCATTTAATTCTTCATCTGTAAAATGATGCAACATCTCTTCACCTTTTACTAACTGTTCCCAAAATTCCTGAATAGTTTCTCCTTTTGGAAAATGTCCAGACATACCGATAATTGCAATATCTTCTTTTCTCTTATCCGAGTTGTCAAAACTATCAGCTTTCTTTTCTTCTATTATCAACATTTTTTCTTCCTGCAACTCTGAACTATAAAGAAAATTAACCAATGAGTTGATTGTTGGATGCTCAAATAAATCCAACAAAGAAGTATTTAAATTAAGTTTTTCAACAAGCTGATTATTTACAAGCATCAAGCCAAGTGAACTACCTCCTGAATCAAAAAAGTTGTCTTCCAAACCAACCGTTTCAAGATTCAATACTTCTTTCCAAATAATTCGAATATTATTTTCCATCTGACTTCGCTCTATGACACTTTCTTTTAGCGAATGAACTTGATTTAACTCATTTAGATTCTCCATTGTAGATTTTACAGTTAGTTGATTTTTATCAATTTTTCCATTAGGTAATATAGGAAATTTTTTCAAGTTGATATATTTTGCAGGCAACATATATTCAGGTACAGATTTTTTTAACCAAGATTTCAAGTCTAAATCGTCTAAATCAGTTGTTTTCACTGTATAAAAAGCGACTAAATATTCTGTGCCCAAATCATTTTCAAAGACTTTAATGACTACTTGATTGATAAGTGGATGCGCTTGAAGATGTTTTTCGATCTCACTTAGCTCAATTCGGTATCCTCTGATTTTCACTTGCTCATCTAATCGACCTGCTAGCTCTATTTCTCCATTTTCTAACAGCCGCGCACGATCCCCAGTTTTATAGATACGTGTGTTTGCTTTATCATTCAGTCTTATAAATCGCTTCTCATTTTCTTCCTTGTTATTTTTATAACCTATAGCTAAGCCCGATCCGCTAATACATAACTCTCCAAAGAATCCAGTCGCAACACTATTGTTATCTGAATCCAAAATGAAAATTTCTGTATTTTTGATTGGCTTGCCTATTGTAACTTGAGTAGCATGAGTAAGATCTTTTGTAGTTGACCAAATAGTTGTCTCCGAAGGTCCATACATATTAAAAATTCTAGCTTGAGTACTCTCTTGTAAAAAATGCATCAGTGATAGTGGATAGTTTTCACCACCACTCAAAATACACGTCAACTGTTTCAGAGCAGGTTGGAAATGCTTATTTTCAACCATTGCTTTAATTCTAGAAACCGTACTTAAAATATGTGTTAATTGATATTTCAAGATCTTCTCACCAGCTAAACGTGCATCTAACTGCTCTTCTTCTGATGCGATATAAACCGTATGGCCTAAACATAGAGAAACTAGCGATTCAAATCCAAAAATGTCGAATGAGTTAGTTGTTAGAGAAAATACTTTGTCGTTTTCATTATCAAAAATATGTTGCTCATCAACATCTTGAATAAAATTCAAAACGGAAGCCTGCGAAACCATAACACCTTTTGGTCTACCTGTAGTTCCAGAAGTGTAAATCACATAGCAAAGGCTGGTGTTCGATACCTGAATTAATAGATTTTGAGCCGCTTCACAAGTAAAGTCAGATAGTGTCTCTACATGCTCATAATCTAAATAATCAACTTCAAGTTTTAGATCATCTATTATGTCTCGTCGACTAATAATCACCTTTGTTTCACTATGTTCTATCATATACTCGATACGTTCTCTGGGAAAAGATGGATCTATTGGAACATAAGCTGCGCCTAATTTAAGTACTGCAACCATTGCAATCATCAAGTATTCATCCCGTCCTACTATTAAACCAACCATATCCCCTTGGCTTATTCCGGATATTCTCAATTTTCGCGCTAATTGATTTGCCTTGCTATTAAACTCTTCGTATGAGATTTTTCGCCCATTAGACAAAATCAACGCATCTTTTTCTTTGATTCTAGCAGCCTTACTTTCAAAAATAGCACTTATTGAGCTCATACCGGCTTCATGTGGGTTGCTAAAACGTTTTAAAGTTTCGATAGGTGCTTTAGGAGAAGAAACTATCTGTTCTAAGATATACTCATAGTTGGCAACCATTTCCAGAATAGTAGATTCAGCAAATAGTGCTGTAGCATAATCAACAAATCCTTCTAGTTGGTTTTGTTCAATATTTTCCTGACAGGTCATGACTAAATCATAAGAAGTTGTCTCAATTGGCATATCATATGAAACAAAACGAGCACCCTCAGCTTTTAATTCATTCTTATCCATATTTTGAAAATCAAAACAAACGTCAAAAACGGCATTTCTATTTAAGGTTCTAGGAATATTAAGATCTTCTACTAGTTGATCAAAAGGATAGTCTTGATTTTGAAAAGCATTTAAAACTCGCTCTTTTACTTGGTTAATCATTTCTAAAGAAGATAAATTTGAGTCAATCGACGCTTTTATCGGCAGCATATTTATAAACATACCCACTATATTACGAGTATCCTTTTGCGAGCGTCCTGAAACAGGAGAGCCAACAATTAGTTCTTTTTGTCCTGAGTATTTAGCTAGCAATATAAACCAAGCACATAACATAGTAATATATAACGTCACACCATTTTTTTGTGAAAACTCTTTTATTTGAGCGCTCAGTGTTGGATTGATCATAAAATAAAACCTATTGCCGCCAAAGGTGTTTTTTTCTGGTCTTACATAATCTAAAGGCATTTGTAAAACGGGAATATCTCCCTCTAATTGTTTTAGCCAAAAGTGTTTTTGTTTCTGTAATTCTTCAGATATTAAATTTTCTTTTTCCCATACAGCATAATCTTTGTACTGCAGACCTTGTTCAAGTGGTATTCCCAAATATAACTGATTAAACTCTTTTGCAATGATTTCCATTGATGTTCCATCCGCTGCAATGTGATGCACATCAAATAGCAAAATTTGTTCTTTAGCATTTACTTGAATTAATTTAGCCCTTAACAAAGGGGCTTCTTTTAATTGAAAAGGCTGAACAAACTGGTCTATCTCTCGTTTCAAATAACCTTTTTCATTCATTTCTTGAATTGACAAATTTTGATGGCTATTATCTTGATAAACAAATGGAGTATATACATTTGTTGCTACTTTCTGAACAATTGAACTGCCATTGATCTCAAAAGATGTTTTTAAAATACTATGGCGGTTTATTAGCTCTGCAATAACCTTATTTACTTTTTCATGATCCAGATTTCCATAGATAAATGTAGCTGATGATAGGTTATATGAAGTTGTATCTTTTTCTAGCATTTGAAGCATAAACATTCTTTTTTGGGCTGTCGACAAAGTATAGTACGGTAAATTTTGCGTTGCTTCTATCACCGAACAATCCTGAGCAGATGAGGAATTATTTTCTAAAAATTGAGCTAATTTTTCAATTTTTGGATGATCAAAAATATCTGATATCTCAAGTTTTATTCCATATTCGTCCTCAACTATAGAGGCTAGACTTGCCGCTTTTAAAGAATCTCCACCTAACTCAAAGAAATCATCGTGCTTAGATAGTTCTTTGAATCCAAAAACAATTTGATAACTTTCAATAAGAAGATCCGTAAGGTTATTCGTCAAAATACTGGTCGTCGTTGTTTTCTTTTGTGCTTCTTGTGTTGACAAAGTCACTTGGTGTTTAGATAGTGTAATAGGATATTCTGATTTTTCAAAAGAATATGTTGGTAAGGATATTTTCCTTCTATTTTCATACTCAGAAAGTCCATCCCAGTCGATTTCTACGCCATTTCTCCATAAGTATCCAATTTTTTCTAGAAGAAAGACCTCATCTCTCTTATTTTCTTTTGGATGCCTCACTAAGTTTGTAATAACTTGTTGTTGTTGTTGTTCATGTTGTCTTAAAAATGAAGATAGCGTATTTCCAGGCCCAATCTCTATATAAACACCTTCAGCATCACTTAAAATCTGTGTTAATGACTGCTCAAAATAGACAGTCTGTGTAATATGCTTACTCCAGTAAGAAGAATTCGTCATTTCTCCATGCTTTACATAATCACCAGAAAGGTTAGAGACTATGGGAATCTTTGGTTCATTTAACACGATTTCTTTAATGAATAAATCAAACTCTTCGCTAGCTTTTTGCATCATAGGAGTGTGAAAAGCATGAGACGTTTTTAAAACACTTACAGTTATTCCAATATTTGACAACGTGTCTTTTAACTGTTCAATTGCCGCTTTTGGCCCCCCAACAACACACTTATCCGTTGTATTTCTCAACGAAAGATAACAATTTTCAGGAAGGAGATGTTGGAATTTTTGATAGTTAGCCATAACTGCTAGCATGGAGCCCTCTTGCTGTTTTTGCATTACTTCTCCACGTTTTTTTATAATCTTAATACCATCTTCCAAGGTCCAAACTTCTGCAATTGTAGCTGCAACTAATTCTCCTATACTGTGTCCCACTAGTATTTTTGGCTGTATTCCTAAAGTCATCAAAAGTTTTGCCAAGCTATACTCCGTAATAAATAAAGCCAATTGAGTGTATTCTGTCTGATTGATTTTTTCTGGTTCTTCTGTTCCAAAAATGATTTCTTGAATAGATTCAGCTTCTTCCTTTTCCAAAAAAGAAAAGCATTCCAATACTAACGATTGGTAAACTGCTCCTAATGTCGATCTAGAAGAATTTTCAAAAAGCTCTCTTAACATTCCTTGATACTGACTTCCTTGACCAGAAAACATAAAATATAGCTTTTCTTTCTGACTACACTGTGTAATTTGCACATCTACTGCTTTTTTCAGTAATTCCTCTAAATTAAAATTTTCCCGATTGATAACAAAAGAATATCTGTAAGGGAAAGCCAATCTACCTTTTTGAAGTGTCCAAGCAGCATGGGACAAGTTTATTTTTGAAATTGACTGATCGGTATAATTTAAAATATTATCAATATTTCTTCTTACAGCTTCTTTTGTTTTCCCAGAAACAACAAATAAGTTGTTTGGACTTTCATCAACTTGCTGGGTGTCCAAGGCTTCTTCTAGAACCATATGAGCATTTGTCCCTCCTACTCCAAAAGAATTGATACCAGCTCTCATTAACCTTTCTGTTTCAACACGAAATCCCTTTGATTTTACTTGAAAAGGAGTTGTTTCAAATTGAATTTTTTGATTCGCTTCTTCGTAGTTGATCGTCGCTGGAATAAATCTTTTCTTTAAGACCATCGCTGCTTTAATCAAGCCAACAACTCCCGCTGCGGTGTCCGTATGGCCAATATTCCCTTTCACAGAACCTAACGTACAAAAGCCTTTTTTTGAACTTGCGAACGCTTCAGTCAATGATTGTACTTCAATTGGATCACCTAACGCTGTTCCAGTTCCGTGTGCCTCAACATAAGATACTGTTTCCGGATCGATTTCAGCTCTTTTATATGCTTCTTGAATCACTTCTACTTGTCCCTTAACGCTTGGAGCTGTAAATCCAATTTTTTGACTACCGTCATTATTGATTGCAGAACCTTTTATTACTGCGTAGATATGATCTCCATCTTGATAGGCTTCATCTGCTCGTTTCAAAACAACTAATCCCATTCCATTTGAAAAAACAGTACCTTCAGCTTTTTGATCGAAAGGACGACAGTGTCCATCTGGTGAAAACATCATTCCTTTTTTGTAAAGATATCCACCTTCATTTGGCAACTCAACCGTAATGCCTCCTGCTAAGGCAACATCACATTCTCCTAAAATTAAAGATTGACAAGCTAAATGCGTAGTGACCAGTGTAGTTGAGCAACCAGTTAACGCTGAAAATACAGGACCAGTAATATTAAATTTATAAGCCAATCTGGTTGCAAAAAAATGGTTAGTACTCAAAGTAAATCGTTCATAAATATTTCCAAAGTTTTCTTTTGAATTAACTAGCGTCTTATACCACTCAAAGTCATCGGAACCGCCAATGAATATTCCCGTCTTAGATGTTTTATGTTGAGGAATATGACCTGCATCTTCAAAAGCTTCCCAAGCACCTTTATATAAAATTCTTAACTGAGGTGACATTTTTTGTACTTCAGACGGTGAATAATCAAAAAATTCTGAATCAAAGGTGTCTAAGTTATTAATACGTCCTTTGCTTTTCACATAATCCGGATTATTAATTAAAGTCTCATCAATACCTAACTCCCGAAGTTCATCATTTGTGTAAAAATGGAGCGATTCTTTTTCTTCTACTAGGTTTTTCCAAAAATCTATGATAGTTTCTGAACCTGGAACATTCACAGACAACCCTATAATTGCAATATCAGATGATTGTGGAAATTTTTTTTGACTAAAAAAGGACTTTCTATTACTGATTGCTGAAGCTTCACCACTATTCAATTTTTCTGCTAATAGACGAATCGTCGGCATTTCTAATAAGTCAGTGATTGGAAATTCAATTTGTAATTGCTTTTTTAGTTTGTTGTGCACCTGAATCAATGCCAAAGAATGTCCACCGATATGCACGAAATTATCATCAATACCAAAAGAAGAGAAACCCAAGACTTCTTCCCACGATTTAAATATCAGTTTTTCTAATTCCTTTTTGGGCATCTCTTTTATAGCTTGATTTTTTTTCTGATCAATATTTAATGTTTCAAGGTATTTCCGATCAACTTTCCCACTGTTATTATATGGAAGCTCCGCAACATGAATAAATAAAGCAGGTATCATATAGCTCGGTAAATGATCGCCTAGCTGTTTTCTCAGGAAAAATAAATCCAACTCTTCTCCCAAATAGTAAGCACATAATTTTTCCACTAAAGTGTTGTCACTCTTAACAATAACCACCGCTTGGATAATTCCCTCGATCTTTTCAAGCGTGTTTTCAATCTCACCTAATTCAATTCTAACTCCACCGATTTTCACTTGCTGATCCATTCTATTGATATATTCAATAGAGCCATCAGCTAACATACGAGCTTTATCACCCGTACGGTACATTTTTCTATAGCTTTCCTCATCATCATTATCATAATAAGGATTATCAATAAATAATTTTTGATTCAATACATCATGCTTTTTATATCCTCGAGCCACTTGAGTACCCGCAATACAAAGTTCGCCTGGTATACCAATTGGTTGAAGCTCTTGTTTAGTATTTAAAATATATAATCTTGTTTGATTTAGCGGTTTGCCGATTGGAATATAAGCACTTCTTACTTTTTCACGTAAAGATTGATGTGCGACCCACATAGTAGATTCCGTTGGTCCGTAGACATTTTCTAGTTTTATACTGGTATCCAATAAAAGAAACTGCTCGATAACTTCATGCGTAACAGCTTCTCCTCCTAAAAAAATCCATTTTAACGAATTCAAAAGCTTCTTATTACTTGATGACACATTCTCTAAAAAAAGCCGAAACATAGATGGTACAAAATTAATGTGCGTGATATTATATTCCTTAATTGAATTTAATATAATCGCAGAATCTTTTTCGGCACCTTCTTCTAAAATAAATAAAGCACCTTTACCAATGATCCACCCATATAGTTCTGTCCCTGAAATATCAAATGAAAAAGCCGTTTTAAAACAGTAAACATCTTCTTTTTCCATAGGAAATTTGCCATCTAATGCTTCTAAAACATTGATTGCACTATGATCTTCAATCAAAACACCTTTCGGTTGTCCAGTTGATCCGGATGTATATTCAACATAGAGTAAATCTGTTTCTTTCCTAGTAATATCTAAATTTTCTGTCTCGCCCATATCACCTATCAACGGTATTTCATAAACCTCTACCTTATCAACTTTAGGGTAGGGTAGTTTTTCCCCATTTAATAAAAATCGAACATCACTGTCTTTAAAAATAAATGCTTTTCTGTCTTCTGGATAATCGATATCTATCGGTAAATAACTACACCCCGCTTTAATCACTGCAAACACAGCTATAACCAATTCCGGGGATCGTCTGGCTTGAATAGCAATAGTCTCTTTCCCACCATTCGTTTGTTTTACTATTTTTTTCGCAAGAAAGTTCGCTTTATCATTTATTTCTTTGCAAGTATATTTATAGTTTTTACCAATCAATGCAATACTTTGAGGATTTTCCGCCAAGCGTTTTTCTATGACTTCTTTCATATCAGAGTACTCATTTATTGTCTCAGGAGAGGATTCTACCATCTTTAAAATAGAATTT
Organism: Enterococcus silesiacus; assembly: GCF_001886225.1. Lineage (NCBI taxonomy): Bacteria > Bacillati > Bacillota > Bacilli > Lactobacillales > Enterococcaceae > Enterococcus > Enterococcus silesiacus. Next base: position 206,263 of record NZ_JXLC01000004.1, read on the forward strand.
TCTTCACTGGGTTGTAAGATACTTATCTCAGAAATAATCTGATCACAATCGTTCACTATGCTTTCTAATAGATACAAAAATCGTCTTCCTAGTAGCTCTATCGTTTCATCACTAAAATAATCAGTTTTGTATTGGAGCTTTATCTCTTTCGTTTCTCCACTATTATGTAAAATAGCCATCATCGTTCCTGGGAATGTTACATTTTTGGGAAATAGATTTTGAATTTTACAAGAACCGTTTATTTCTTCATCAAAAAAATCATATACAAAAGAAAAATCAAAAATCGAAGGGCCATCCATATTACTTTTCTGATCTCTTGCAATTAAGTTATTAGGATAACCAGTATTTTTATAGCATAATAACATTTCTTCATATAATTCTTTAGATAAATCACTAAACGAGATATCCCTATCAAACAATATTGAGATTGGTAAAGTATAGATAAAACAACCAATTGTTTCTAACAAATCAAAACTAGGTCTGTGAGAAAACGGAGTTGTAAGAGTCACTCTTTCTTGGTTAGTGTACTTGTGAATCAACACATAAAAACAAGCAAAGAAAAATTGAAAGACTGTTATTTCTAATTCTTTACTTTTTTCTTGTACTGCATAGAATAGCTCATCAGAAATAGAGAAAGCCTTTTCATTAGATTCACCATTATTCTGATTATCTTGAATGAAGTCAGCTAACATATCAACTGGCGTCATTCCCTTGGTTTTTTCATGCCAAAAATTTTTATGTTTATTGTATTTTCCATTTTTCAAGTATTCATTTTCACTCAATACAAAATCTGAATACCCTTGATCAACATCAAAAGTGAATTCCGTACCATCTAAAATATTTTGATAGTATGTCACTAATTTTTTCTGGAATATCCCCATAGAAACTCCATCTGAAATGATATGGTGTACACAAATAATACAAATGTAGCCATCATTTCCTTCAATTATAGAAACTCTAAATAAAGGGGAGTCTTGTAATCTGAAAGGGTCGTTCGTAATTTTTTTCACATGATGTGTTATCTCTTCGGAATAGACGCTTTCTTCATGTTTCAAGAGCTGAATCTTTTCACCATTTGTCTCGACGATTTCCATGAACATTCTGTCATTCTCTACTCTTAGTTTAGCTCTTAAAATCTCCTGTTCAGCAACTACTATATCTAATGCCGTTTGCATAGCATTTAAATCTAAATCAGAAATTAAGAATATTGCAGAGATATTGTAATCTATCGGGTTAGAGAATTGACAATCAAAATATATCCCCTTTTGTACTTCAGATAATTCAATTTTTTTCATTTCACACTTCTCCTATATCTTGTTTATTAACAACTTGTCTTATTCAAAAATTAATTAAAAACCCAGATACCGCCAGCTAAAATTGACAACACTGTAATAAACGTTTGATAAGCGACATCCATAATTATATTGGCAATACTATCTATGTCACTTTTCCCTGTTTCTTCTTTTTTCTCTTTATAAACAACACAGTGCGACCACAAACCACTAATTCCATAAATATACATAGTAACTAGTGTGCCTACCCAAAAATTCCCTTTAAACCAAATAGCCATCACGCCCATAATACCTAAACCAATTTGAGAAAATCCATATTTAATTTGAAACAAGCCTCCTGGCCAACCAAGCATTTCAGCCGTCTGATCCGCACGAATAATATTCACAACTAAACCAATTACCCCAACAAATCCAAAGGTTACAACAAACTGATGTAATAATAATACATTGCAAATTTCAGACAAAGAGAAATTTGTAATCCCTCCCATAAAAAGTTGTCCGCCAGCAGTTAGTAATCCCAAAACCCACAATACTAAAAAAAACATTTTTATTTCCCCCTATATTTTATTTTCCCACTGTAAAATATACACAGTTATTCTCTAACAACATTTCAACTCTAATAGAAGATAAAAAACAAGACATCGTATTCTTACTTAATTTTAATATGTTTCTTATTTCAAATATAAACAAAAAGGCATCTTTTGTCAATTAAAAATTATATTTATATTACTATTGGTAAAAAACATACTGAATTAATTAAAATGAACATTTTTAAATAGGAAACGAACTTTATTCCTAGATTAATATACGCATGATAAATTAATTTTTATCTCATCAAACTCTAAAAATATTATATGCTCTTATTTCTTTTATTATATTGTTTTTTTTCTAATATTCATTAATTACATGACTGGAAAATAAATGCACAATCGATTTTCACAAAAAAAATGCTAGGACATAACTCTATGAGTCACATCTCAACATCAAGGAATTCAAATAAATAATGTGATCGAAGCTACTACTACGCTTCGATCACATTGTGTTAAATTGCTGTGAATTCTAGAAGAACCTAGTGACTCGATAATACATAATGAGATTGAGACATCACTCTACGAATCACGATATGATCTCAAAAAATTTTGCGTAAAAATACAATTTTTGGGGGATATTTTTTACAAATTATTATGAGATAGAATTCAAACTAAAAATTGTAAAAGAGTCCCTAACGGACTTTCCAACAGACTATTATGATGAAGCGAAAAAACGAGCCTAAAACAGAATAACCATAGAACTGATTGGAAAGTATCGCCAAAATCGTGTATTACAAATGATTGAGCTAGCACGTTCTACCTTTAATAATTGGAAAAAACAGTTAGTAAGCAAAGAAAAAGTGCTTCACATAGAAGGACTGATTCAAATAATTTTTGAAGAGAATGATCCCAATCATGGCTATCGTCGAATCAATCTGACTTTAGTGAATAGAGGCTATCAAATCAATCATAAGAAAATCCGACAAATTATGAAGAAATATAACTTGGTATGTACAAGATTGACGCACCGATCAAGAAGTTATAGATCCTACAAAGGTTTAGTGGGAACCTTGGCTAAAATAAGGTAAATCACCGCTTTTTAAGCTCGATTCCAAAACAAAAAATCTTTACAGATATTTCAGAATTCCACTAAACTAAACGAAATTTTGAAGGAATTAAACTATCAAAAAAAGCCTATCTCAGCCCTTTTCTTGATAGTTTTAATGGAGATGTCATGGTCTATTGATTCAAACAAAAGACAACGCTGGATTGTGTATTAATTCCTTTAAAAACGGCTATTAAAAAAAGGAAGAAGAACAACTTTCGAACAACCAGCCATTCCGATCAAGGGTGGCATTATCAAAATAAACAGTATGTCAGACAATTGAAGCAAGCAAAGTTATACTAGAGTATATCAAGAAAAGGCAACGGTTTGGACAATGCATTAATAAAAAATTCCTTTGGTCTAATGAAACAAGCAACGTATTACGGTCGTCGTTTTTTTAGCTTCGAAAAATTAAAACGAGCAGTTACATATTAGATTGATTATTACAATCATCATCGGATAAATACAAAATTGACTGGTATGAGTCCGGTTCAATACCGGCTTCATACCAGCCAAATGGCAGGTTGATCTACGTACAACTTTCAAGGTTCACATCATCACATCCAAACCTCTGCTTTGATAGTTCTTAGATTTGAAGGTTTCCGAGATATACTGATTCCTTTTATCTTGACCGCGTTTTAATTCTATAAAACCATCGTTTCCAGTTCAAAACGAATCTTACTTTGAAGTTGCTGAATTTTTTCAATCTCTAAGCTATCTTCATCGACTTGATACTTTTGAGCAATAGAATGATTGTATGAAATGATATAGCTTACAGCCCACAGCTTGGGATTTTCAATAATTTTATCTGCTAAAGGATACAGCAACGCAAAATGTAACCGAATTTCTTCCATGATATCTACCAACAAAATAGGGTTATCATTGATCAGTTCTTTTTCTAAAAAAAGCAGGATTCTTTGATAAGCAGCGCAATCTAGCGGTCCGCCTACAGTTGCTGGAACAACCATGTATTTTTGATTGTCCCTCCACAAAAATTCAACTTCTTCTTTGACATGGAGGCTGACAAGTTCTTCAAGTATCCATGATCGAACCAAATTATGTACCTGCTCATCTAGCAGAATCTTTTTTCCAATCACAAGAAATTCATCTTGTGGCAGCTGACCAGCTTTTTTTACGATTGCCAATTGTTCATAGTAATTATGCTGATTTAAATGATTTAATTCCTCTTTTAACTCTTTAATTTTCCCAACTTCAAATTGCTGATACATCAGTTCAACGTGACGGATCTTTTTCTTCAAAGAAATCAATTTTCTCATTTCTCCACTTTGCTCCATCAAAATTCGTTCATTAATAATGCTATGTGCTTGGATGAATAGATGATTTTGGATTAAAATTTGTATATAAAGCTCCAAATAATCTAAGTAAGCAAAATATTTTTCTTTCATTTCTGAAGCTAAAGATAGTGCTTGCTCATTTTCGCCTGTTTCTAAATACGTATTTACCAGTACCACATTCAAAGGAAAATCTTGCCGAATCGCATAGGCCTGTTCATAATACCCTACAGCTTCAATCAGATTATTCTGTTTCAGCGCTTCTTGTCCCAACTCAATAAATCGTTCATAGTTCTTTGGAAATGGAATTTTATTTGTCAAAAGAAACACCACCTTCCTAATGATTACTCCTCCTGATAAACATTTATTTGTATAAATGATAGCAGAAAAGAAATAGTGTGTACACTTTAAAAAGGAAATATCGTTACTTAAAATATATTATATTAATTTTTAATATAGATTTCTAATGATGACTGCTGCTTCAGTTGATCCCTCAGTTTTCATTCGTTCTGCCTTTTCTAGTAATGTATAGCCAACATAGAATTCTTTTGTCAACTCATCTTGTACTTTGAATTCTACAACTTCTTCGACATGAAAAGCATGTGGTTCAACTTCTTGAACACTGTCCCATCCAGTATCAATAAATACTTTTGTCTGATCATTGATTACGTCATTTACTGCTAGCTCTTCTACAAGTCTCTTCAATTGTGAAAAGGTCATTACTTCTACTCGATTATCCATTGTACTGCCTCACTTTCTACTGTTCAATCTTTTGTTTTCTTTTCCAACTATTCAGATAAACACTGAGTCAACCCTTTACTTTTCCCCACTCTCATCATAACCTAAAATCGATTTTTATAACACTTAAAATTAAAAAGAAAGGAAATAAACTTTTTTGTTTATTTCCTTTCTTTTTATTATGCTTTTGTTAATTCACCATCTTCAATACGGTAAACATTGTCACTCCACTCAATCATTCTTGGATCATGAGTGACCATGATCGTTGCTTTTTGTTTTTCATGCGCTTCTTTTGCTAAAATTTTTACCACTTCATATGCATGTTCAGTATCCAGACTTGCAGTTGGTTCATCAGCTAAAATCAAGCTTGGTTCATTAAATAAAGCACGTGCAATTGCTACTCGTTGGCGTTCACCACCAGATAAATCTCTTGGAAATTTATGGAGTAGATCAGCTATATCTAAAGAAGCTAATAATTCGTTGATACGCTGACTCTCTGTTTTTTTCTTTTCAATTTTATCTACTAAAGTAAATTGCTTTTCTACTGTTAAGAATGGGATCAGATTAGAGGCTTGTAAAATAAACCCAATTTCTTCAAAGCGTAATCTTGAACGTTTCTTTTCGTTTAAATGGGTAAAATCCTTGCCATTGATCATAATTTTTCCAGAAGTTGGTGTTTGGAGCCCACCTGCGATCGTTAAAAAGGTACTTTTACCTGAGCCAGAAGGGCCAATAATACTGACAAACTCACCAGCTTTAACTTTTAAATCGATGCCTTTTAATGCTTCGACTTCCCCATGGCCTTTACCAAAAGTTTTACGAATACCATCCATCACTAAAATATCAGTCATTTTCTTACCCTCCTATTGCTTTCATTGGATCAACATGAGTCACTGTACGAATCGAAAAAACACCGCCTAAAACAGCAACCACAATCAATACTAGACTGTAAATCAATAAATTCATGCTATCTAATTCAAACGGCATAGCTGATGGCAACACAAGGTTTGTCAGCAAGGTCAAGACCACACCGATCAACACCCCTATCACGCCTAAAATAAAGGTTTGAGCTATGATTGATTTGATGATATAGCCATTAGATATACCTTGGGCTTTCATTACACCAAACAGACTTGTTTTTTGTAAGGTCATCACGTAGATAAAAATCCCAATAATCGCTGCTGTGATCACAAATAAGAAATAGATCATAGCATTTAGCGTAAGATTTTGTTCACTGTATCCTGGTAATTTTTGGATAAATGCTTCGATTCCATATTTTGCTAAGTGATCATCCTGATCTGTCAATTTGATACTGTCGGTCTTCGTAGAACGAACGACAATGCCATTGATTGGGGCTTGTTTTCCTTCAATGATTTTACCAAACTTAAGTTCTTGCCATTGATCAATTGATGTATAAATCAGCGGCACAATACTAAAGCTGTTTTGTTTCGTGATCCCGACCACTTTCAACTCTTCATCAAGCTTACCGATCTTCACCGAATCGCCTAATTTAATGCCTTTATCTACTAAATTTTGAGGAATGATGATTTCTCCCGACGCTTTAAAATAACGTCCTTCAATTAATTCAGGTTTAATTGAACTATCTTCCTTCACACCAAAAAGAGAAATATTGATTTTATCGCTATCTTTATTTTGGCCAACTTTATTTAATGCACCGGCATATTGTCCAAGTGGCTCCTTTTGTTTGGCTTCAACCTGATTTAAATCATCCATCACCAAACTTGAAGCATTCAAACTTTTATTGGCATCTTCCGACAACACAATACTTGTCGCATTCCATTTGTCAACGCCTTGTCTTACGCCTTGAGCCAGACCATTAGCTAGCCCTGATAACATAAATGCCACATAAGCAACTAAGACGATCACACCGATCACTAACGTGTATCTAAGTTTAAAAAACTTCATCTCTTCTAATCCTAAAAACATTGATTCCACCTCTTTTTTATCGTTTGATAAAAAAATGCTCAAAAAAAGATCTGCACACTTTTTATCACTTGATAAAAATAGTATCATAAAAAAAAGAATTAAACAACGTTTTTTTATCACATGATAAAAAACAGTTAATTCTTTAAGCTAAAACACCATGTAAAACCATATTCATCAGCTCCGAGATTTGTTCTGAACGCTCTTTTTCTGTGGAAAGTTGATGAATCGTTGAAAATAATAAGGACAAACTCATAAGATAAAACTGGGCTGCTCTTTGTGAAGAAACACCAATACCTAAGGGATTTTGATTTGATTCAAATAAAGCTTGTAGTGGTTTCAAGTAGTAATCATTCAGTATATAAAACAGCTGTTGCTTATTTTCTTGTTCCATTTCAGCGGCGCTTTGATGAATAAACGAAAAAATATCTCTATGGTAAACATTCAATAATGCATGGGTACATTTGACTAATTGGTTTTCAAGCGAATCCGGTTCTTGCTGTATTTGTTCTATTGCCTCTTTCAACTGACTGCCGATTTGCTTATTAATTTCGATAAACAAAACTTCTTTATTAGAAAAATGATAATATAATGCTGGCTGTGTAATCTTCGCAGCTTTTGCAATATCACGAGTGGACGTATTCCGATATCCATTTGTTAAAAAAAGCTCTTTTGCTGTTTCTAAGATCGATTGATGCGTCACTTCAAATACTTTTTCCTTTTTCATGGTTTCGCCCTCCTCACATATTCATTGTATGAACTATTTTAAATCATAATCAAGAAAAAAGATAGTGAATAAAAAAAGGATTGTAGCTTGATTCTGATTTTTACTATTTTTTTATGTGCTCTTAAAAACATCAATTAAGTTTCAAAAACAAACGTTATTGAAATCTAATTGCCCTTGTATTACAGCTAGCTGATGATTTGAAATAAAAGAACCTTTTTTGTAACTCTTGAAACAAACATTTAACCTACCTTTTACATACTTTCTGAAAGAGCTGTGTTTAAATGATAACTGGTCTTAAAACAATAGAATCAATTACTTTATTTTAAGCATATTCAATAAACCAACAAGGAAAATTCACACATTTAAGGAGAGTTTTTTTGAAAAAAAATATGATTATCACGAATTTATTTCTGAGTTGTTTAGCGATTTCAGCTGGCTTATTACTAAGCAATCAAGTTTTTGCCGCGCCCGTAGAAACCTCTAACACTCAAGAGAATATCATCGCAAAGTCTTCACAACAACTATCACAGCTTAAAGAAACAAAGCAACATTTTTCTAACAAAAAAAAGACGAATGATACTCAAGTTTCTACTATTGAAAAACGGATTAAAATAATCCAGCTCGATCTTGATCAGCTAGAAAAAATAAAAACAGCTGGATCTATTTCTAACTCAGCAAGCTCAAAGGAAGATCAAACCATATCCATGATCCCAGATAGCTCAACTGTCACTCTCAAAGCTGATCCAATCGTTGAGAAAAAAGAACAATTGACGGAATTGAGACAAAAACAAGATCGATTGAAAGAAGATAATCAGTCCCTTGTAAAACAACAGTCAGAGGTTGCAAAACAAGAAACGCAATTATCTGAAAAAATAACCTTAGTAAAAAAACAACAAGAGGAACAAACAAAAAAAATGGATACTAGCTCTACCATTGTAGCAGCTGCCAAAACGCACTTAGGCAAGCCATATGTTTATGGTGCTGCTGGTCCTGATACCTTTGATTGTTCTGGTTTAGTTCAAGTTGCCTTCACTGCTGCTGGACGTTCTATCGGTCGAACAACTGTAGATCAGGAAAGTGCTGGAGCAACTATCTCAGTTTCTGAAGCTCAAGCTGGTGATTTAGTTTTTTGGGGGAGTCATGGTAGTACACACCACGTAGGAATCTCACTTGGCGACGGCACTTATATTCATGCTCCTGTTCCTGGTGATGTCGTCCAAGTTGCGACGGTTGCTTCTTATACACCTGATTTTGCTGTAAGAGTATTATAAAAGCACTCCTAAATAAATAAGCTGAGGTAAACCGACTACAGTTCGGCTACCTCAGCTTGTTTGTTTCTAAACTGAAAAATGATCTATTAACGAAACAGCTCTCTCTTTTATAAATTATCATTTATTTAACTGGAAATCGAAATTGTTGAGAATTATGAGAAAGTATGCTATTTTATGGTTGTGTGTAATTTGATTTGTGTTCCCTCCATCTTCCTGATGGGGGAATATTTTTTTGCTTTTTTTAGATTACCAGCAAGAATTATTCATTCTACTATTATGTCTTCGGCTGTCATTCATATGATTCCGGCTACTATTTTCTCTTCTAGTAGAGGGATGATCATTTGATTCTCGCCATTTTTTTTGAACCTCAGTATCTTCCTGCGACTGCTCCACTTCATCCTCATTTTGCCCTGTTTCGTTTCGTTCTTCATTCATAGCTCCTCGATGGTGGCTATATCTTCGACCCATTTCAAAAGTATTCATCCGATCGTTTTGCTGATTTCCAACAGCTTCACTTACCGTGAAAAAGCCAATGCTTCCTATAAATAATACTACAAATAACCCGCTGATTACTTTCTTTTTCATTCTTACTTCCTCCTAACTTTTCTTTAGTTTAATAAACAATTGTGACAAATATGTGTCGAAAATAAATTTCCTAAACGCACTATTTTTGACTATAATGAAAGAAGTAACTAGGAGGATAATTTCATGAAAAATATTTTGATTGTTGATGATCATTTACAGATTACAGAGGTTTTGAAAGAATATGTCATAAAAGAAGGTTTTAACCCGATCATCGCTTCTGATGGACAGGCAGCCTTAGAGGCTTTTTTTAGCCATTCGATTGAGCTTATTTTATTAGATGTTATGCTGCCAAAACTTGATGGATTCGACGTTTGCAAAACGATACGGGAAACATCAAACGTGCCGATCATCATGATCACCGCTAAAGGAGAAGATTATCATCGGATCATGGGTTTAGATATCGGTGCAGATGATTATATTGTTAAACCATTCTCTCCAAGCGAAGTCATGGCTCGCATACGGGCTATTTCGCGACGTATCGAACGAACTGAAGAAAACCAACATACAATGAAACAGCTGACTTATGATAATTTGATCGTCTATTTAGAAGAAAAGAAAGTAACGATCTTACAACAAGAAATTTTGTTAACGAAACGAGAGCTGGAAATTTTATGGCTGCTTTTATCCAATCGGGAAAAAGTCTTTTCTAGAGATAACTTGCTGGATAGTTTATGGGGCATCGATTATTATGGCGATGCTAGAACAGTTGATACTCATATCAAACGGCTGCGGGCAAAATTAGATGAAGTCAGTCATCCAAACTGGGAAATTGCTACTGTCTGGGGACAAGGCTATAAATTCGAGGGTAACAATGAAAAATAAATTGACTAGAAAACTTATACTGTACTTTTCACTTACGTTATTACTTTTCTCACTTGTAATCGGTATCGCTTTTGGATTACTATTTTCTAAACAAACTGTCACTATCCACACCGAAGAAATGAGTCGACGTGCAACCGTTATTGCGGAGACGCTCACTGAGTATTTCACTGAGACAGAAGCATCTGAAAATAAGAGCAGCAGTTCTTCCCGGCATGGGATGATGAGTTCTGGCTCTTCAATGAAGATGGGCATGGGCTATTCTTCTTTTCTCAATTTTATGGACCAGTTAGCAATGGATGACATTTGGATCGTTGATGAAAATGCTGATACAATCACGGTCGGCCACGGCATGCATAGTAAAGAATACAATGAGCTACCGACAAATGCCAGAGAAGTTATTAAAAAAGTCTATGCTGGTAAAACAACTACTAGTAACGCTTTTAGTAATTTTATTGGAGAACCGACAGTTACAGTAGGAACACCCATTAAAAACGATAGTGGTGAAGTTTTGGCCGTTGTCTTGCTTCATTCAGCTGTATCTAGTGTGCATAAGGAAGAAAATCAAGGTTATTTGCTACTCTTTATTAGTATTTTGATTGCATGGATCATTGGGCTTTTTCTATCTATTTTACTATCCAAGAAATTCATCGCTCCTATCAATAAAATGAGTACCTTTACACAAGAGCTTGTTGTAGAAAACTATGATGAAACATTATCTATTGAGACAAATGATGAGATGGGACAACTTGGAGAAAAACTGACTGTTTTAAAAAATCGACTGGCTGAAGCTAAATTCCAACGGGAAAATCGTGAACAGGCTCAAAAGAATTTCTTATCCACGATTTCTCATGAATTACGAACACCTGTAACCGTTATTCGCGGTTCGCTTGAATCTTTAAATGACGGTTTGATCGATCAGCCGGAAAAAATCGAACAATATCATCAACAGCTGTTAGCAGAATCAATTGTTTTAGAACGCTTGATCAACGATCTACTGGAGTTGTCTAGACTAGAAAATCCCGAGTTTATCATTATGATGGAACCTGTAGCAATCATGGATATTTTATCTGATAGTATAAGAAGTCTTCGCTTGAAATCATCAGAAAAAGAACAGCATTTGCAATTAGAAAATTCAGTGAAGCAGCCTGTTACCATTAATGGGGATTATGGTAGAATTCGTCAGCTTTTTGTTATTCTGCTTGAAAATGCAATCAAATTTTCTTCATCTCAAGCAACAATCACTATTCGAGCAAAAATAACAGCAGATACTATGAATATCAGTATCCATAATGTTGGCTCTTATATCTCCGCAGATGAGCAAAAGCAAATCTTCCAACGCTTTCATCAGGCTCATGCAAAAGAACAAGTAGATGGTACAGGACTTGGTTTAGCAATTGCTAAAGAAATCGCTGAGCGTCATCATTTTTCTTTAACCGTCAGCAGTGACAAAACAGCTGGAACAACTTTCTATGTTAAAATACCACTGAAATAGCAAACAATCGCTTAGGATGTCTTGACGATAAAAGGTACCGACCTAGTCCAAAGAGCAAAGCGATGCACGAATGAAAGATGCAAAGTGTCTCGTCTACTAAGAATTGAAAAATATAAAAATAAAAAAAGCTTCACACAAATTTAAAAAACAAATTTTGTGAAGCTTTTTTATTTTTCAAAGTTAGGCCTGTTGTCCCAAACGTATTCCTTTATTTTATTCTACAGTGACGCTTTTAGCTAAATTCCGTGGTTTGTCCACATCATAACCTCTTTGCAAGGTTGCAAAATAAGCAATCAATTGTGTTGGAATAATACTCACTAAAGGCGTTAGCAATGGATGCACATCTGGTATAATCAATTGATCCGTTTCTTTAGCTAACGATGCTAAGGCAATCACGATATTATGGGCGCCGCGGCTTTCAACTTCTTTCAGATTTCCACGAGTATGCGCTGCCGTTTTTTTATCTGTGATGACACCGAAAACAGGTGTGCCTTCTTCAATCAATGCGATTGTTCCATGCTTAAGTTCTCCGGCTGCAAAGCCTTCTGCTTGAATATACGAAATCTCTTTTAACTTCAGTGATGCCTCCATCGAAACAAAATAATCCACACCTCGACCTATATAAAAAGCATTTCTCGTCTCTGATAAATACTCTTCTACTAATTGGCTGATGGCCATTTTCTCATCGATGATTGTTTCCATGACAGCTGCAATCACACTTAATTCATGAGCAATATCAAACTCTTTTGATGCCTCCAGTCCTTTGTGATCACCCACTGCTTTAGCAAGAACTGCTAAAACCGCAATTTGTGCTGTGTATGCTTTTGTAGAGGCTACCGCGATTTCTGGACCCGCATGAAGTAGTAACGTGTAATCTGCTTCTCTAGATAAAGTGGAGCCGGCCATATTGGTCAGTGTCAATGAAGGAAAATCAAGTTCATTCGTCCGTACTAGGACCTGACGGCTGTCTGCAGTTTCACCACTTTGACTCAAGAAAATGAAAAATGGTTTTTCTGATAATAGCGGCATATTATAGCCAAACTCACTAGACAGATGAACCTCAACTGGAATATCGGTCATCTTCTCTAAGATCGCTTTGCCAACCCAGCCAGCATTATAGCTAGTTCCGCAAGCCACAATATAAATACGATCACTCGCTGTCATTTTTTCAATGATTTCAGGATCGATTATTGCTTTGCCCATTGAATCTGTATATTCCTGAATAACTCTGCGCATAACAGCAGGCTGATCATCAATTTCTTTTAACATATAATATGGATAGGTGCCTTTTTCAATATCGCTTAAATCTAACTGTGCCTCATACGACTCACGATAGACCATATTGCCTTTTTCATCTTCAATTTCAATCTTGTCAGCTTTAACGATGACCATCTCACCATCTGCAATTTCTACAAAATGATTTGTCTCAGTCAGCATCGCCATCGCATCACTACAAATCACATTGAAATCATCTCCAAGACCGATCAACAAAGGGCTTTTGTTTTTCGCCACATAAATCGTCTCGGGATCATTTTTATCGATCAAAGCAAATGCATACGAACCTTTAATCACAGTTAAAGCTTTTTTGAAGGCCTCTTTTGTCGTCATGCCCAATTTTGAAAAATACTCGATCAAATAGACTGCGATCTCCGTATCAGTTTCACCGCCAAAGCGTTGATTTTGAAGAAATTCCTGTTTTATCTCTTCAAAATTTTCGATTACACCATTGTGGACTAAAATGAATTGATGATTATTTGATGTATGAGGATGCGCATTTCTTTCACTTGGTTTTCCGTGAGTTGCCCAACGCGTGTGACCGATCCCCACAGTTCCTTGAATTTCTGGGCTGATCTTTGTCTGAAGATTACTGATTCGTCCAATAGATTTCACTAGATAATCTTGCTTGTTTTTTCCTGTCACAAAGATTCCAGCTGAATCATATCCTCTATATTCTAATTTTTCCAAGCCTTGTACTAAAATGTCCGTTGCATTTTCTTTTCCAATTATTCCTACAATTCCACACATACGATTGATTTCCTACTTTCTAAATTGTCTTCGTTCATTGATTAAAAAAATTGAAATGGTTGAATTCAAAATAGTTAGTCATTTCCTGTTAAAATAACTGCATATTATTTGACGTCTACCTATTTAATTTTCTTAATTTTTCGTCATAAGTTTCTATCCTGCGTAGCTGGCTTTTTGTTATAATTTCGCAATTATTTTTTCTTTCCAGCTTATAGAGTGCAGCCCCTAGAGCTATCCGCCGAATCTTTCGATAGGCTCTTTCCTCGTCACCTGAATACTCAGGCCTGGCGCTATTCCATTATTGGTCTAACTGAACTCCTTTCTTTTTCATCAAATAGAAACTGCATTAATAATACATCAAACTAAATATAACTGTCAATACTTTTATAAAAAACAATAATTGGTCTAGTCTTAATAAGAGTTAAAAAAATAGGATACAACTCTACGAGTTATATCCCAGTCTCAAGGAATCCGAATAAACGGTGGAAGCAGAAGCAACTCCTTCGGAAATAAACACTTCTTATACGAAAACT
>NZ_JXLC01000040.1:0-18032 GCF_001886225.1 Enterococcus silesiacus
CCAACACAATTTGACGTAGAACCTTTTTTACTTAATATTTGCGGAAACGCTGGTAGCGATTTTCCAATAGTTCGTCCGTTTCAAGCTGTGATAACTCTGAAAACTTACTAATAAGTGCTTTTTGAATCATACGATTGACCTTCGATTGTTCTAAAATTTCACCATTCATTTCTTCTGGAATCACTCGATCAATGATTGTTAGTTCTTTTAATTCAGTGGCGGTAATTTTCATTAATTCCGCTGCTTCTTTGGCCCGGCTGCCATCTTTCCAGAGAATAGAGGCAAATCCCTCCGGCGATAATACAGCGTAAATCGTATGCTCCAACATCCACACTTCATCAGCTACAGCAAGTGCTAATGCACCACCACTACCACCTTCACCAATAATGATTGCGATGATCGGCACACTTAAATCAGCCATTTCTATCAAATTTTTGGCGATTGCTTCCCCTTCACCACGTTCTTCAGCTTCAATTCCACAATAAGCTCCTGCAGTATTAATAAACGTAACAACTGGGCGCCCAAATTTTTCTGCTTGCTTCATTAAACGTAAGGCTTTACGGTACCCCTCCGGATGAGGTGCGCCAAAATTTCGTTCAATATTCTCAGGTAAGTTACGGCCTTTTTGAATGCCGACAACGGTTACTGGTTTTGCTTCTAATGTTGCGATACCGCCGACAACAGCTAAATCATCGCCAAAGTAGCGATCCCCATGAAATTCCATGAAGTCACCAAAAATTGCTGCAATATACTCTAAAGTAGTATAACGATCCTGTGCCCGAGCTAAGGTGACAATATCATTGGCTGTTTTTTCCATCGCTATTTCCACCCTTTCATCGTATGAATCTTTATTAATTGACTAAGTACTTCTTGCAGCTGATTTCTAGGGACAATTTTATCAACAAAACCATGATCTAACAAAAACTCTGCTTTTTGAAAATCATCAGGTAACTCTTGACGGATTGTTTGCTCGATTACTCGGCGTCCAGCAAAGCCGATCAAACTTTGAGGCTCAGCTAAGATAACATCGCCATCCATCGCAAAACTAGCAGTAACGCCACCAGTTGTCGGATCCGTCAACACAGTAATATAAAGTAGTCCTGCATTACTATGACGTTTAAGCGCACCAGAGATTTTTGCCATCTGCATCAGAGAGAAAATCCCTTCCTGCATCCGAGCTCCCCCAGAAGCCGTAAAAATGATAACCGGCAAGCGCTGTTCAGTTGCACGTTCAAATAAACGAGTTATTTTCTCACCTACAACTGTTCCCATACTTCCCATGATAAAATTGGCATCCATCACTCCGATACCAAGTTCTTGACCATCAATTTTAGCTTTTCCTGTCAAAACTGCTTCATGCAGCTCTGTCTTTTCCTGCATTATCGTGATTTTATCCAAATAATCAGGAAAGTCTAACGGATCTTTTGTGACTAAATCTGTGTCCCATTCTTCAAAACTCTTCTCATCTACCGTCAATGCCAGACGTTCCCAAGCACCGATTCTAAAGCTATAGCCGCAATAAGGGCAGACTTTTTCTGCCCCCATATCTTTTGTATATAACGTACGTTTGCAACAAGGGCATTTAGCCCACATGTTATCAGGAACTGCAGGTTTTTTTACAGAAGATTGGTCGCCCGCGCGATTCGGATTGATTCGAATGTAGTTTTTCTTTTTAAATAAAGCCATACACCTGCTCCTTTTTAATTATCGCTTTCTGGTTCCCAATTTGGTAAAAATGTTTCTTGTAAAAAACTTGTATCATACTCACCAGCTAAGACATTTTCATGCGTAATCAAATCTAGCTGAAATTCTGCATTCGTGATAATTCCATCGGTTACGATCTCATGTAAAGCCCGCTGCATCTTCATCAAAGCATCCATCCGGTCATCGCCATGAACGATCACTTTAGCGATCATTGAATCATAAAAAGGCGGAATTGTATAGCCTGAATACATGGCACTATCAACTCTTAAGCCCATGCCTCCACTAGGAAGCAATAAATTTTTGATCTTTCCAGGCGAAGGGGCAAAATTAAAGGCAGGATTTTCGGCATTGATCCGGCATTCAATTGCATGACCTGTGATCGTAATATCTTCTTGTGTGTATGGTAATTCCTCACCAGAAGCCACTTTCAACTGTGCTTTAACCAGGTCGATTCCCGTAACCATTTCAGTAACAGGATGTTCTACTTGAATCCGAGTATTCATTTCCATAAAATAAAATTCGCCAGATTGATCCATTAAAAATTCGATAGTTCCAGCATTTTCATATTGAACAGCTTTTGCTGCACGTACAGCCGTTTCACCTAATAGTTGACGTTTTTCAGCTGAAATTGCAATCGATGGCGATTCTTCAAGAACTTTTTGATTATTTCTTTGTAAAGAACAATCTCGTTCACCTAAATGAATGACATGTCCATACTGATCACCTAAAATTTGTACCTCGATATGTCGTGCTGGATAAATAATCTTTTCCAAATACATATCATCATTACCGAAAGCCGCCTTTGCTTCTTGTTGTGCAGAGGTAAAATGCTGAGGCAATTCTTCTTTACTCAGCACTTTGCGAATCCCTTTGCCACCGCCACCAGCTGCTGCTTTCAGCATAACTGGATAGCCGATATCATCAGCAATTGTTAAAGCTTCATCAACAGAACTGATTACACCGCGACTTCCAGGAATAACTGGAACATTGGCTTTTTGCATCAATTCCCGTGCGTTGATTTTGTTTCCCATCGCATCAATCGTTGCTGCTTTTGGACCGATAAAGGTAATATTGCATTCTTCACACATTGCCGCAAATTGGCTATTTTCCGATAAGAAACCAAAACCTGGATGAATTGCTTCAGCATTGGTTACGATCGCTGCACTTAGTACACTTTGTACATTTAGGTATGAATCAGCAGCTTTCGCTGGTCCAATACAAATAGCCTCATCCGCAAGCTGTGTGTGTAACGCTTCTTTATCTGCTTCTGAGTATACCGCAACGGTCTGCACTCCTAATTCACGACATGCACGAATGATCCGAACTGCGATTTCTCCTCTATTTGCAATTAAAACTTTTGAAAACATAGCTCACCTATCCAATCATAAAGGTCAATTCTGCTTCCGCTACTTTTTTCCCATTCACAGTTGCAGTTCCTTTGCCAATACCGGCTATTGATTTTACTTTCATAATTTCTACTTCTAATATCAACGTATCACCTGGAACAACTTTTTGTCTAAATTTAGCTTTATCGATTCCACCAAAATAAGCTGTCTTACCTTTAAAATCAGGCATAGACAATAGCGCTACTGCACCTGCTTGCGCCAATGCTTCAATAATCAAAACTCCAGGCATAACAGGTTCCCCTGGAAAATGACCTTGGAAAAAGGGTTCATTGATCGTCACATTTTTTTTGGCGATAACTTTTTCACCCACAACGATTTCTTCCACTGTGTCTAACAGTAAAAAAGGGTATCGATGAGGAATAATTTCTTTGATCTCTTCTATATTCATCATTACACTCCCTTAGCTACACGGAAAAGTGGTTGGTTAAATTCAACAACATCTTCATTTTGTATCAAGACTTCCGTGATTACACCATCAACTGTTGCGGTAATTTCATTCATAAGCTTCATTGCTTCAACGATACAAACGACATCGCCCTTTTTCACTGAATCGCCTACTTGTTTGAAGTTTTCTTTATCCGGTGCCGGTTTTAAGTATACCACTCCTACGATTGGAGAAATAATTTCTTCTGTATTTTCTGGCTTTAGTTCATTTTTTACAGTTTCTTTTACTGTTTCTTTGACCTCAACTGTTTGATTAGTAACTTCTGCTGTTCCGGGATTCATCGTGTTACTGTCAGTTGCTTGTTTGACTTCATTCGATGATTTTTGTGTCACTTTATTTTTATTCATGTAAAGACCAAACGAACCTTCTCTAAGATCAAATTCAGTTAATGTTGATTGGTCAAACTGTGTTAATAATTCTTTCACTTCATTGATATCCATCTTAATCCTCCCAACGTTTTAAACAAAGTACTGCATTATGCCCACCAAAGCCGAAAGAATTTGTTAAAGCATAATCAAATTCATGTTTTTGACTTTCATTTGTGACAATATCAATTTCAATGGCTTCATCCACTTGTTCAATATTGATTGTTGGTGGAATAAATTGATGTTGTAAAGCATTCAAAGTGGCAATGGCTTCAATCCCACCAGTGGCTCCTAATGCATGTCCTGTCATACTTTTCGTACTACTGACACGAACATTTTTAGACGCTTCACCCAGTGCAGTTTGAATTGCCTTGGTTTCTGCTACATCATTTGATGGTGTACTTGTGCCATGAGCATTAATATAGCCTACTTTAGAAGCCTCGATTGCCGCTTCTTCAATTGCTAGTTTCATCGCTTTAGCAGCACCACTTCCGTCAGGTCTAGGAGACGTCATATGATACGCATCACAATTTGAACCATAACCTACGATTTCACCTAAAATCTTAGCACCTCTATTTTGAGCATGTTCCAACGATTCAAGAACTAAAATTCCAGCCCCTTCTCCCATCACAAAGCCACTACGGTCTTTGTCAAAAGGAATCGAGCCTCTCTTTGGATTTTCTTCAGCAGTTACAGCTGTTAATGAAGCAAAGCCTGCAATTCCTATTTCAGTAATAGAAGCTTCGGTTCCGCCTGCTAATAATACATCTGAATAACCATGTTTGATATTTCTAAAAGCTTCACCGATCGAATTATTTGCCGTAGCACAGGCTGTGACTGTTGCGGTACAAGTTCCTCTTGCACCTACACGTAAAGCGATATTACCGGCCGCCATATTTCCGATTGCCATTGGTATAAACAAAGGCGCTACTCGTTTAGGTCCTTTTTCACGCATTCGGGTCACTTGATCTTGAATCGTTTGAAGTCCACCAATCCCAGAACCTACCATGACACCAAAACGGTCAACATCGATTTGCTCTGTATCTAATTTACTCATTTCCATTGCTTCTAACGCTGCATAAATACCATACAGAGAAAATAAATCCATTCGTTTTGCATCTTTTTTGGCAAAGTATTTATCAAAAGGCAAATCCTTTACTTCTGCTGCTAAGGTAATACCTGTTTCGCTTGCATCAAATTTAGTAATCGGACCAATGCCATTTTTTCCCGTTTGCAAACTTTCTAAAAAGGTCTCTGCGTCATTCCCGATGGGGGATGCTACACCATAACCTGTAATAACTACGCGATTCATTCAATCGCTCCTTTCAAGTTTGTTTACTAGCCATGCATGACTAGACCACCATCTACATTCAGGACTTGTCCTGTGATATACGGACTTGTCGCTAAGAAGATAGCTGTATTCGCTACGTCTTCTACATGCCCAAACGATTGTAATGGAATTTGCTGACTCATTTGTTCTTTTATTTTATCGGACAACACTTCTGTCATTTCAGTTTCGATAAATCCTGGAGCGATAGCATTACAAGTAATGCCTCTTGCTGCAACTTCTCTTGCAACAGATTTGGTTAAGCCAATGACTCCAGCTTTACTTGCTGCATAGTTGGCTTGACCGATATTTCCCATCAATCCGACGACACTAGACATATTGATGATGCTACCACTACGTTGTTTCATCATTTTTTTGATCGCATGTTGCGTCATATTGAATGTTCCAGTTAAATTAATTTGGATACAGCGAGTAAAATCTTCTTCAGACATTCTTAATAGTAATTTGTCATTTGTGATTCCAGCATTATTTACTAAGACATCAATCGATCCTAAACCATCAACTACCGCTTGAATCATTTTTCCAGCAGACTCAAAATCAGCGATATCTCCAGATATACCGATACATTTCACGCCAAAAGCTTCCACTTCTGCAATTAACTCAGTACTGATTTCGCCACGTCCATTTAAGGCAATATTCGCCCCTGCTTTCGCAAAAGCTAAAGCAACTGCTTTCCCAATACCTCGTGTACTACCTGTAACAAAAATATTTTTTCCTTTTAAATCCATTCGTTACCTCCCGTCCAACAACGCTTGTGCTTCAGAGAATGTTTTTTCATCCTCTACGCGAGCTGTCTTGATTTCTTTATCGATTTTCTTGATAAAACCAGTCAACGTTTTACCTGGTCCAACTTCTATAATTACATCAACATTCATTTTTTTAATTGTTTCGATACTATCAGCAAAACGAACTGCTGACATGACTTGTTTTTCTAATAAGTCCTTTATTTCTGCTTGTTCCATTACTTGTGCTGTCGTGTTACTGATTACAGGAATCGTCATTTCTGTAAAATCTATTTTTTCTAATTCTATCGCTAACTTCTCAGCTGCAGGTTTTAATAAAGCCGTATGAAAAGGTCCACTGACTTTTAAAGGAATCATCCGCTTCACGCCAGCTTCTGTTAATAATTCTACAGCTTTATCCATAGCAGGTGTTTCTCCACCAATCACAATTTGTTGAGGTGTATTATAATTTGCAGGTGAAACGATCCCAAGTCCACTTGCTTCTTGGCAACACTCTTCGATCAATGATCGCTCAGTATTCATTACAGCAACCATTTTCCCTGTTCCAGTTGGTGCCGCATCAGCCATGAACTTGCCTCTTTTTGCAACTAATTGAACGGCTTCTTTAAATGGAATCGCACCACTAGCCACCAGTGCACTATATTCGCCAAGACTTAAGCCGGCTACGACATCTGGTTGATATCCTTTAGACTTTAAAAAACGATAAAAAGCAATACTAACGGTTAATATAGCTGGTTGTGTATACATCGTTTCATTAAGGTTGTCATTTTCAGTAAAGCAAAGCTCTGCCATATCATAGCCTAAAACATCACTTGCCTCTTGAAATGTTTCTTGAACAATCTTTTCTCGATCAAACAATTCTTTTCCCATACCGATATATTGAGCACCTTGCCCACTAAATACAAAAGCTGTTTTCATTACTTTACTCCTTACTTTAAAAGCGTAACAGGCTCGTTCAGCATCGACGAAAAATAGGAAAAAATAAATGTGGCGCTTTTTGCCGCAATTATTTTTTATCTTTTTTCCGAGATGCTAGCCTGTGAAGCTAGATAGTTTAAAAGCGTAACAGGTTCGTTCAGCCTTGACTGAAAAATAGGAAAACATGACTGAGTTTTTTTTTACCTCATTCAGGTTTTATCTTTTTTCCGAAAGGCTAGCCTGTGAAACTAGTGTTACTATTCAATTTTGAATAGTTTATTATATTTACAAGTCAATATGAGGGCTTTTTAAAGCCATTGACTATATTGTGCAGTTATTATTTCTCGCGTTTCATTAATGTATGATTCAATAATTTCTTTTGCTGTTTCTTCTTTTTTGATAAGTCCTGCAATTTGCCCAGCCATAATTGATCCATGAGTGACATCTCCTTCAACCACAGCCTTACGTAAAGCTCCCTGCCCTAATTTATCAAATTTTACAAGGTCAGGCTCATCAATTCGCAATTCGATTTTCTCTAATCGATCGTATTCATTCGTCAATTTATTTTTGATTGCCCGTACTGGGTGCCCAAAATGCTGACAAGTGACAGTCGTATCAATATCTCTTGCTTTGATGATTCTAGCTTTATAATTTTCATGTACTGTACATTCTTTTGCGACTAAAAAACGCGTACCGACTTGAACGGCTTGAGCACCTAACATCAATGCGGCTGCCATCCCTCTGCCATCACCAATACCACCTGCTGCGATTACTGGAATCGCTAAGGCATCGACAACTTGAGGTACCATGCACATTGTTGTCAACTTGCCAATATGTCCCCCAGCTTCCATTCCCTCAACAATTACTGCATCCGCCCCTATCTTCTCCATACGGATACCCAATGCAACAGAAGGAATCACTGGAATTACTTTGATATTATGTTCTTTGAAACGAGCCATATATTTGCTTGGATTACCTGCTCCCGTTGTGACCACTGGAACATTTTCTTCACAAACTAAATCAACAATGTCTTGTACAAACGGCGAAAGCAACATAATATTGACGCCAAACGGTTTGTCAGTAATTTCTTTAATTTTTTTGATTTCAGCTTGAACGATTTCTTTCGGCGCATTACCACCGGCAATGATTCCTAGTCCGCCAGCTTCAGAAACAGCTCCTGCTAATGAAGCATCTGCGATCCAAGCCATTCCTCCTTGAAAAATCGGGTATTGAATTCCTAGCAATTCACATATCTTTGATCGCATAAATGACATCCTTCAAATAATAGAATAATGAATAAAAAAGAGCTGGAACAAAACTCTATAAGTTTAGTACCAGCCTTACTACATCTAGCTAACGGTGTGAAAAAAGCTAGACTCTTCAGCAATTGTTGAGAATCGCATAGAGCCTTGCTCATCCAACTATTTATCGTTACTTGATTGTTTGATTATTCTGCTTTTTGTTTTTCTACGTATGTTACTAAATCTTGAACGGTAGTAATACCATCTTCCGATTCAATTTTTATATCGAAAGCATCTTCGATTTCATTGATGATTTGGAATAAGTCTAAGCTATCCGCATCTAATTCTTCTTGAATATTTGTTGTTAATTTTACTTCCTCAGGTTCTTTACCTAATTCTTCTACAATAATTGCTTGAATTTTTTCGAATACCATGTGTATATTCCTCCAATAATTTTCTTTTTTAGTTTATATAGTCACAGTTTTACAGCGTTAAGAGGATCGAACCCCACGTTAAACCGCCGCCATAACCTGTTAACACAATTTTTTGGTTGGAGCCTAATTGAATGATGCCCTTTTCTATTGACTCATCTAACAATAACGGAATGCTCGCACCAGATGTATTACCATTATATTCCATATTGGTGAGAAATTTTTCTCTTGGAACTTTAAGCTTTTTCGATATTTTTTCGATGATTCGCTTATTTGCCTGATGTAATAATAAATAATCCACATCATCTTCTATAATTTTTTCAATATTATTTGTCACATCATTCAATGAAAAATCATAGATATCTCTGCCAACCATTTGCATATAAGCGGAGCCTTCAGATGTTCCGGTATAAAAAGGGCTGTTATTTTCTACATAACCTGAAGTTAATGACTTACCTCTTTTACCATCAGATTGAAGCTTTTCTTTTAGGAAATGTTCTTCATTGCTAGCCTCAATTAGGACACCAGCTGCACCATCGCCAAACAATACAGCAGTACTACGGTCATTCCAATCCAGAACTTTGGATAGCGTCTCTCCACCAATGATCATTCCTAATTTTTGACCTGTGCGAATTAATTTTTCACCCACACTCAATGCATAAACAAAACCGGTACAAGCAGCACTTACATCAAAAGCAAAAGCCTGAGTAGCTGAAATATTTCCTTGAACAAGACAGGCTACAGAAGGCGTACCATAATCTGGTGTCATGGTTGCTACAATGATAAAATCTAATTCTTCTGCTTTTTTTCCAGATTTCTCTAATAGCTTTTCAGCAACTTTACTACATAAATCAGAAGTATTTTCATTTGTTACTACATTTCTTGATCGTATGCCAGTTCGGCTCGAGATCCATTCATCTGACGTATCCATCATCGTTGAAAGCTGATGATTTGATACCGTATTTTCAGGAACGTAACGACCTGTACAAGTTATTTTTGCATATTGGTTCATCTTGGTCCTCACTTTTTATTTATATTCCCTTAAGAAATCATGAAGATTCTTCAATGCTTTTAATAAAGCTTTTTCTTCAGCTTTATCCATTCCGTTTAAAATTCTCTTGACCATCTCTCTATGGAAGTGCTGATGAACACGAAAAAGTAATTTTCCTTTTTTGGTCAACCCTAACTTAACGACTCGACGATCATCTTCGCTTCGTATACGTTCAACATAGCCTTTTTTCACAAGATTATTGATCGCTACGGTCAGAGTTCCTACAGTGATCGATAATTCCTTGGCAACCTCAGAAGAAGTTTTTTTCTTATACATTCCAATTGCTTCGATTGTGTGCATTTCAGTAATGGATAAGTCATTGAATTGTGATTTCTTCAATTCAGATTCTTCAATTGTCAAAATATCATTAAAGACACTGACCAGATAATCGTTGACTGTTTCTAAATTAGGTTCCATTTGTGTGCACCATCCATATACTTTGATTATCAAATCATTTGATGTTCAAACTATATCGCATATGAAAAAAGATTGCAAGTAAAATAATTAATTTTTAATTTTTCTTAAGCAAAAAATGCGTATAATCAGTTATTTTACTTGAAGAAATAGCTTTAAAATAAGTATTCAACAATAGTACGAAAAATATTTAACAGTTCTATCTGAATTCACTAACACTTATTTTACTTTGAAACTCAAACTATCTTTACTTTATACATAAAAAAGGAACACGTTTATACCTTTGCTTCCTTGGTAATAGATACACTCGTGGCAAAAAATCCCGTCATTCAAGGTTTGAGCATCAGTTTGATTAACTTAGCAAAAGCTGCCTTTCCCTTAAGCATTATGATAGATGCTATTTTTTATTTCATCACAGAAACATTGTTAAATACACTTACTAAAGATCTTAATCATGCATTAGTTTTCGTTAATTTTAATGTATACAAAATAAAAGGGAAAAATACTATAATTGCGATTTTTGCTGAATTAACAACCGTGTAAGTAAAAAAATCCTGTGGCGTACAAAATTGTACGCCACAGGATTTTCGATTATTATCATTAATTTGTGTTAAATACTTACTGAAGTTTTCTAACTATTGAATTAAATCATAAATTTCCATTGCAACAATATCAATATTATCAAATTGATAGCTTTGCTGAGAATCAGTTTCAGTTAATTCAAATGTTTCAGTAGATTTATCATAGTTTACGATGCATTTTTCTGCACCTTCACGTTCAAAACGACGAACTTGTATTTCGTTGTCTGTTGCTTCAGTCATCGCTTCAAGTCGCTTGATAATCGCCACAAGTTGTGAATGTTTCATAAATGGGCCTCCCTCTAAAAACTAGTTCTGTACCATTGTATCAAAACATTGTCTTTCTTGCATGATTTTTCGTCATTTTTTTTAATTTTTTTGCTGTTCTTTAATTTTTAGCTTTTGGCTGTTTTCCATTAGCCCACCAAAGCTTGATCAGAGCTTGTGTTCCATCGTTTTCAAACCCTTTATCCGCAAGCTTTTCATACAGATCAGCCGCTAATTTCGTTGCGGGTAGATCAAGTTTCATTTTCTCAGCTTCATCTAAGGCAATTTTTAAATCTTTTATAAAATGCTTTACAAAAAAGCCTGGAGAATAATTTTCTTTTAAGATTCTTGGACTGTAATTACTTAATGACCAGTTAGCAGCACTTCCACCAGATAGCGTTTCAATCACTTTATCTAAATCCAAACTGGCTTGATTAGCATAAACCATCATCTCAGTCATACCAGTCATTGTACCTGCGATCATGATTTGATTTGCCATCTTAGTATGTTGACCTTTTCCAGCAGGTCCCTGCAACGTATAAGTTGTTCCAAACGTTTTAAAAATAGGTAATACTTGGTCATACACAGATTGCTCACCACCAATCATGATCGTCAGAGTGCCATTTTTAGCTCCTAGGTCGCCTCCAGATACAGGTGCATCCAAAGTAGCACCACCTAACTCATTTGCTCTCACTGCTATTTTTTCAGCGAGTGTCGGGGTACTTGTAGTCAAATCAACGATTATTTTATCCTTGATATCTACCGAAAAAATTCCCTTTTCATCAAAATAGATTCCTTCAACATCTTTGGGAAATCCAACCATTGTAAAAATAATATCACTACTCGCTGTAACTTCAGCAGGTGTATCCTTCCAAATAGCTCCTTCGGTTACTAATTCGTCTGTTTTACTCTTCGTTCGATTATAGACATTCACTTGCAGCCCTTGGTTCATCATGTTTCTAACAATTGCAGCTCCCATAACACCTGTTCCAATAAATCCAATTTGTGGCATGATTATCCTCCTATTTTTTCATTAATGAAAAAATCTTCTATTCTCAGTATAAACCAAGAACAGAAGATTTAACATTTATTTTCTCAAAGATGTCAATTTGACTTTAATACGCTCGATGGACGCAGCAGCTTCTTTTTCCAGCATAAGCTGATCATAATACTTGATCATATCTTCATAGAACTCAAGCATCACATTACCAAAACGAGTTGCTGAAATCTCATAAAGTTTTTCTTGTAAAATGGCTTCATCTGGCTTGATTCCTGATTCAACGTACTCAATAAATGCTGGTGCAAAATCTGCATCCGTTTTAAACGTTCTGCCTAAACTTTCATGATCAAACAAATTATTCAGATAAGCGTTGCCTTCTACTACACAAGGCACGCCTGAAGCCATCGCTTCTGTATAGGTAAGTCCTTGTGTTTCTGAGGTTGAAGCGCTGACGAAGTAATCCGCCGCTTTATAGTAAATAGCAACCTGATCATTAGGTACTTCTCCAATAAATTGAAGATAGTCACTTACTTTTAATTCTTCTCCTAAACAACGTAACTTATCAACATATGGACCATCCCCTACAATGACTAATCTAACTGTTGGAAAACGTTCAATAATAGCTGGTAAACCATTTACAATTGCTTGAATATTTTTTTCATATGAAATTCGACTCAAAGATAATAACATGACACTATCATCCGTCAGACCCAATTCCTCACGAAGTGCCTTTTTCATTTCAATTGTAATATCAGGTCTTTCGAATTTATCAATGTCAATGCCAGTTGGAATGATTCTCATCGGCGATGTTACGCCATATTCTTTTAGTTTCTGGATTACTCTTTCACTTGGGCAGACTACACCAGTCGTATGGTTTGCAAAAAAACGAGAAAAATATTTCACATGTGTTGGACGAACAACTTTTCCTTTTGCGATATAATGTAAATAATCTTCATACATCGTGTGATACGTGTGAATAACAGGGACTTTGAGTTTTTTCCCCACCATTTTCCCTAATAGGCCTGCGCCAAACTCCGTGTGTGTGTGAATCAAGTCTAAGTCTAGTTCTTTAGCAATTAGATAAGCATACCACATACCACGCACTACAATTCTTCGATCCTTAAATGACACAAAGGGAACACTAGGCATCCGAATAACATCCTCTTCAAACTCTTTTGCATTGGGGTCAGTCGTCGTAAAAATATACACTTGATGTCCTTTTTGTTCTAATTCTTCTTTAAGTGTCTTAATAGATGTTGCAACCCCGCTAACTTGGGGAAAATATGTATCTGTAAAGAAACCAAATTTCACCTTGTTCCCCTCCATTAATTTTTAATTTTCTAAACGTATCTGCGCTTTTTTCCCTGAACGTTCATCGTCGATAACTTTCTCATAAACATCCTTTAACTCATGACCAATCCGTTCGATACTTTTATCCTTAGCTACACGATAGCCAGCAAGACGAGTATCAGGTATTGTTTCTTCCACAAGTCTTTTAATTAACTCTTCAAATTCTTCATTAGTCTTTCCCATATAGCAATTTACTTTATCTTCAAGCCAGCCTTTATAAACAGGAATATCTCTCACCAAAACTTGCTGCTTACTAGCTAAAGCTTCTAATATAACGATTCCTTCTGTTTCTTCATAAGACGGAAAGAAAAAGAGATCTGCTGCTGAATAAGCGCCTTCTATGATATCTCCTTTAATGTATCCAGGAAATTCTACATTTACAGGGTGCTCTTCTTTGACAATCGTTCTGATCGCTCTAGGAATAGAATACATTGGTGTGTGACCAAACCAAATAAATCGATATTCAGGGAATTTTCTTGCTAGTTCAACAAAATCAATAATTCCTTTTCTTTCAAAATAAAGGCCTACACAAATAATCACTTTTTGCTCTTCATTGATTTTAAAATATTCTTTAAATTTCTTTTCTTTTTCTTCAGAACGTTTAAATCGATTCAAATCAATTCCATTTGATATTGATGCAATTGGGACAGTAATGCCATAACCTTGTAATAAATCTTTAGAATATGGCGTCGGCGTAATCAAATAATCTGCTTTAGTATACAGACTAACTAAGTATTTTTTTACTAACGGAGAAACCTGGTTCGATCCAATAAATGAATTTCTGAAATCTTCCTCCGTTGAGTGTGCGTGATAAATAACTTTTTTTCCCATTTTTTTTGCTTTATTTACCATACTATAGCTATTGATTCCATAAGTATTGATATGTAAAATGTCATAATCTGTACAATCAGCATCTAATGTATATTCAATCCCAACTTCAGAGAGTGCACGTTTCTGATGGTCTAAGGCTCGGCCTATTCCAGACTTTGCCAATATTTTTTCTCCTTCAAAATATAATAAAACCTTCACACCGCTCCTCCTAACTTCTTTAAATTATTATAGCATAGGTTAAAGAGCCCGTAATCAATCTAAGGTCTTAGTTTTAAATAGCTTATGGCTATTATATCAAAAAACAGTGCCACAAAGCCATTATTCAACAAAATAGATCCTTCACATGACAAAACTGTTAGATGAAAATAATTAGTTTTACTCTTCTCTATCATTATTTCATCTTTTGCTGATTCTATCAAATAATAAAATTTATTTTACTATAAAACAAAAAAGAACGAAAACTGGTTAGTCTTCGTTCTTTTTACTCCGGCAGTAGGACTCGAACCTACGACATCATGATTAACAGTCATGCGCTACTACCAACTGAGCTATGCCGGAATAATTAGCGTGGCGACGTCCTACTCTCACAAAGGGAAACCCTTCACTACAATCGGCGCTAAGAAGCTTAACTTCTGTGTTCGGCATGGGAACAGGTGTATCCTTCTCGCTATCGCCACCACACTGGGTGTTGTAACTATTTAGTTGAGTGATTATTCACTCAAAACTGGATTGAAGTAGTAATCAAACATTCCGAAATACTTTTTTATTTCGTTTCTTTGGTTAAGTCCTCGACCGATTAGTATTGGTCCGCTCCGTACATCACTGCACTTCCACTTCCAACCTATCTACCTCATCATCTCTGAGGGGTCTTACTTTCTTAAAGAAATGGGAAATCTCATCTTGAGGTGGGCTTCACACTTAGATGCTTTCAGCGTTTATCCCTTCCCTACATAGCTACCCAGCAATGCCCTTGGCAGAACAACTGGTACACCAGCGGTAAGTCCATCCCGGTCCTCTCGTACTAAGGACAGCTCCTCTCAAATTTCCAACGCCCGCGACGGATAGGGACCGAACTGTCTCACGACGTTCTGAACCCAGCTCGCGTGCCGCTTTAATGGGCGAACAGCCCAACCCTTGGGACCGACTACAGCCCCAGGATGCGACGAGCCGACATCGAGGTGCCAAACCTCCCCGTCGATGTGGACTCTTGGGGGAGATAAGCCTGTTATCCCCAGGGTAGCTTTTATCCGTTGAGCGATGGCCCTTCCATGCGGAACCACCGGATCACTAAGCCCGACTTTCGTCCCTGCTCGACTTGTAAGTCTCGCAGTCAAGCTCCCTTCTGCCTTTACACTCTGCGAATGATTTCCAACCATTCTGAGGGAACCTTTGGGCGCCTCCGTTACTCTTTAGGAGGCGACCGCCCCAGTCAAACTGCCCACCTGACACTGTCTCCCACCACGATAAGTGGTGCGGGTTAGAGGGTTCATAACACAAGGGTAGTATCCCACCAGCGCCTCCACCGAAACTAGCGTTCCGGGTTCATCGGCTCCTACCTATCCTGTACATGTGGTACAAACACTCAATATCAAGCTACAGTAAAGCTCCATGGGGTCTTTCCGTCCTGTCGCGGGTAACCTGCATCTTCACAGGTACTAAAATTTCACCGAGTCTCTCGTTGAGACAGTGCCCAAATCGTTACGCCTTTCGTGCGGGTCGGAACTTACCCGACAAGGAATTTCGCTACCTTAGGACCGTTATAGTTACGGCCGCCGTTTACTGGGGCTTCAATTCTGAGCTTCGCCGAAGCTAACCCATCCTCTTAACCTTCCAGCACCGGGCAGGCGTCAGCCCCTATACTTCATCTTTCGATTTTGCAGAGACCTGTGTTTTTGATAAACAGTCGCTTGGGCCTATTCACTGCGGCTGACCGAAGTCAGCACCCCTTCTCCCGAAGTTACGGGGTCATTTTGCCGAGTTCCTTAACGAGAGTTCGCTCGCTCACCTTAGGATACTCTCCTCGACTACCTGTGTCGGTTTACGGTACGGGCAGTTGTTTTCTCACTAGAAGCTTTTCTTGACAGTGTGACATCAGAAACTTCGGTACTATTATTTCCCTCCCCATCACAGCTTGTCCGTACAGAGTAAAGCATTTGACTCTACTCAAGACTTACTGCTTGGACATGCACTTCCAGTCGCATGCATTTCTTAGCCTCCTGCGTCCCTCCATTGCTCAAACAAAAACAACTGGTACAGGAATATCAACCTGTTGTCCATCGCCTACGCCTATCGGCCTCGGCTTAGGTCCCGACTAACCCTGGGCGGACGAGCCTTCCCCAGGAAACCTTAGTCATACGGTGGACGGGATTCTCACCCGTCTTTCGCTACTCATACCGGCATTCTCACTTCTAAGCGCTCCAGCCGTCCTCACGATCGACCTTCAACGCCCTTAGAACGCTCTCCTACCATCACACCAGAGGTGTGATCCACAGCTTCGGTAAACTATTTAGCCCCGGTACATTTTCGGCGCAGGGTCACTCGACTAGTGAGCTATTACGCACTCTTTAAATGGTGGCTGCTTCTGAGCCAACATCCTAGTTGTCTGTGCAACCCCACATCCTTTTCCACTTAATAGTTATTTTGGGACCTTAGCTGGTGGTCTGGGCTGTTTCCCTTTCGACTACGGATCTTATCACTCGCAGTCTGACTGCCGAATATGAATGAATGGCATTCGGAGTTTATCTGAATTCGGTAACCCGAGATGGGCCCCTAGTCCAAACAGTGCTCTACCTCCATCATTCTTAACTTCGACGCTAGCCCTAAAGCTATTTCGGAGAGAACCAGCTATCTCCAAGTTCGTTTGGAATTTCTCCGCTACCCACAGCTCATCCCCGCACTTTTCAACGTACGTGGGTTCGGTCCTCCAGTGCGTTTTACCACACCTTCAACCTGGCCATGGGTAGATCACATGGTTTCGGGTCTACGACTACATACTCATTCGCCCTATTCAGACTCGCTTTCGCTGCGGCTCCGGCTCTTCACCTTAACCTCGCATGCAATCGTAACTCGCCGGTTCATTCTACAAAAGGCACGCCATTACCCATTAACGGGCTTTGACTTGTTGTAGGCACACGGTTTCAGGATCTATTTCACTCCCCTTCCGGGGTGCTTTTCACCTTTCCCTCACGGTACTGGTTCACTATCGGTCATTAGGGAGTATTTAGCCTTGCGGGATGGTCCCCGCGGATTCCGACGGAATTTCTCGTGTTCCGCCGTACTCAGGATCCTCCTAGGTGTTGCCAACATTTCGTCTACGGGGCTATTACCCACTTTGGCGAACCTTTCCAGGTTCTTCGACTATCTTGACAGACTACCACAACGGAGTCCTACAACCCCAACAAGCAAGCTTGTTGGTTTGGGCTCTTCCCGTTTCGCTCGCCGCTACTCAGGGAATCGAATTTTCTTTCTCTTCCTGCAGGTACTAAGATGTTTCAGTTCTCTGCGTCTACCTCTAACCAGCTATGTATTCACTGGCAAGTAACATCCTATAAAAGATGTTGGGTTTCCCCATTCGGAAATCTCTGGATCATAGCTCACTTACAGCTCCCCAAAGCATATCGGTGTTAGTCCCGTCCTTCATCGGCTCCTAATGCCAAGGCATCCACCGTGCGCCCTTATTCACTTAACCTGATGACCTTACGGTCAAATTGTTTGGTTCGTTTCTCTAGCGATAGAGGCGTCACCAATAAAATAAGCTTCGAACTATTTTAATTAAAAAACTCATTCAACGCGGTGTTCTCGGTTTGTTTTGATTACTTTTTTACTTCAATATCCAGTTTTCAATGAACAATTCGTTTGAGAGAATCATATAAGAAGAAAGAAAATCAATTGATTCACTTCTATTTATAAGAGTAAACCTCTCAAAACTGAACAAAGTATC